>JACDAE010000395.1 GCA_013695595.1 Ktedonobacteraceae bacterium
TCTTCTCGCCCCTCGTGAGCTTCTTGCATCCCTGTTCTGAGACCGATAGCTTCCGCAACTGCATACGCCTTGTCGAAATATGCTTGCACTTGCTGAAGTTGTCCCTCGTCCAGGCATAGATATCCCATCCCCATCAGGGCAGCGCTGGCCGCATTCCTTACCTGCATCTGTTCCCCCAATTCGTAACTCTGCTGATAATGATGCAATGCCGTTCCCAGATCGCCTTGCGTATGATATACCTCAGCCAGAGTTAAATGAGAAAAAGCCAGCTCAATCCGCGCCCCGATTTCCTCGCGTATGGTGAGTACATCTATCGCATGCTGACGAGCCATTTCCTGATCCCCTTTCACCAGGGCCAGGATGCCAAAGTGACTAAGCAGTTCAGCCTTCCTTAGGAGATATTGTTGTCGCTCAGCCAGTTCAAATGCCTGTTTGAAAAATGGAAGCGCCTTTTCGTGTTCACCTCTATTTTGATATGATCTGCCTATATGGAATAACACGTCGCAGATGCCTCGCTCATCAGGTGTGGTTTCGTATCTCTTCAGCGCCTGCTGGAAGTGGGCGAGAGCCATATCATAATCACTCTCCTCAGCCGTAACCTGATGACCTCTAAAGAAGTACGCTTCACCAATCTTATCGAGGGCATTCGCGAGAAGGTGCGTCTCTTGGAGAGATTCTGCTATATGGCAGGCGCGAGTCAAGAGCGTGAATGCCTCCTCCATTGGTTTCCCTGCATAAAAGCTGTTCTTGGTGAGCAATCCCCCATAGCAGAGCAATAGCTTCGCCTGATCTCTCGGGGCAACATCCTCATCTTCTAGGAGTTGTATGCCTACGCTCATTATGTGAAGAGCTTTATCTTGTTGACCGAGATAAAAAGAGGAGTTTGCAATCTCGCAGAGAGTACTTATACCTGTTGAATACTGCTTCCTAATCGTATCAAGATCAAGGGGAAGCGCAGAATCTGACATTATTTCATCTCATCTTTTCTCTTCTAATGCCTATTTTATTCAATATATTGCCTGTTTTGAAGTTGTACCAATTCCTTCTATTTGTGTTACCATTTTTTATTCTAACACAGAGAACGCAATTGCGCTGATAAAAGACAATACAGTGATTGATGTAGCGATTTCTTCCTCCTCTTCCTCCTCTCCTCTTGCTCATAGAGCCGTCAAATATTATGCGACTTCACGATCCCTCCAAAACGTTCGCTCAAATCCCCCTTTTTTGCTTTGTTTCCCACTATTCTTGTTTCAGAACAACAAAACAAGAAAGGTATGCTCCATGCATCTTCCATTTTCGTCCCGTCGTCTAACTGCCGAAGAGCCTGTCCCTCAGATCGAGGTAATGAGCTTGAGCCAGCAGTTCGTACGAGCCAACTCACGCGCTATCCAGCATCATCTCGTTAGACTGCATCGAACCATTCGTCTCTTCGCTTTTTGTGCAGGAATGCTGCTCGTTGCCGCAATCTTACCAGCATCTCCTCTGCATCAGATATCAGGCTATGGCGGTGGCTCTGCACTTGTTAACCCGATCTGTGGGCAACCAGCTCAATTGTTTCGTAAACTCTTGCCAGGGGAGACGTATACGCTTCCGAGCAAGGCACAATTGATGCAGTTGCCCACGCCCGCGCAGAAGCCGATTGCCCTTGCCAGTGATGCCAATTATGATCCTGCGACGAACCAACTCTGTGCAGGTGGGTGGGTTGCTCTCGACACGCGCTTTGTGCATCCTGCTCCGGCGGTGCAGGGATCGACGAATTATAACCCTTCCTATGGCTTTACAAATGATACGGTTACCAGTGCGCTCAGTGGTCTGTGGACCTCCTTTCAGCAATGGGTGCGCGATTCTTTGCAGAGCATTTTGGATGCCGCTGTTTCCTTTGGATTTATGCTCACGACCCCCAAAGCGATTACCTATGGACATCCTGTCGTCATCAATCTCGAAAAGTGGATGCTTTTGGTGACGGATAGCGCCCTCGGACTCTTTCTGGTCGTTGGTGGCTATAAATATATGTTTGGAGAGTATAAGAGCTTTCGTGAGTTTGTGCCAAAGCTGCTGATTGCGGCTCTTGTCGCGAATTTTGGGTTTCCGGTGCTGGGGCAATTCATTGAAGTGAGCAATGCCGTCTGTACAGGCATCCTTGGGGTGCTGGCGACGGCAGGAATTGGCGATCTGAAACTGCCTCTGGGGCTGATCAACTGGGCTACCGCTCCTGAGTATCTCATTATTGTCTATCTCATTGAATTGGTTGATGCGGTCATGCTCTCTGGACAAATGCTGCTACGGGTTGCCTTCCTCTGCATCTTGCTGATGACTGCTCCAATAGGTCTGTTTCTCTGTTTTGGTGGAGGGTTCGTCGTTCCAGGTGCACGTCACTGGGGAGCACTGTGGGCGCAGGCCTTCGTTGCAACCTTGATCTCGCAACCACTTCAGTTGCTCTGCCTTGGCATGGGAGCCGCATTGATCGGCAGTTTTGGGCATTCCAGTATCAGTCCCATCTCCATTCTCGTTGGCATTGCTGCGCTCTTCCTGGCTGGCAAGATTCCTGATCTGCTGCTATCGAGTGTCATCCGTGCTCGCGTGACGAATGCACAGAGCGCCAATGATATGACTCAGGGAATTGTGAATGGTGCTCAGACGGGTGCGGAAATGGCTGCGCTGATCACCATCTGATGACTGAAAGGAGGAAACAGGTGCATTCACACACACAATGGATACGGACGCTGGCCTTGTTGATCGTCGCTCTCTTGCTGCTTGGGATCGTTCTGCTGACGAGCATACTCGGTATGGTGTTTGGTGGTGGTTCTTCTTTTTCGGGGGCGAGTGGACCACCACCAATGGGAGCCGTCTACGGAGGTGACAATGCCGTTACCCTTGCGGCTAAGCAGATGGCTGCGCATTTGAATCTGGATTGCCTGAAGCTCAATCCCAATCCTGATTGTGTCGGAGATGCATCGTTCGACAGTGGTTTCCCGGCCACCATTTTGAATTGGGGACAGAGTCATTGTCCAGGATGTCTGGCCTGGGTGAATAATCATTTCCAATGCGTGAGCTTCGTGCTCGGTGCGTACGGATTATTCCATCCCTTAGACCTATCGGGCAATGGATCAGACTTTTATGGATTGTACGCGACCTCCACTGCCATGTCGCTCGGCTATCGAGAAGTATTGCCAGCACGTGGAGAATTGCCCATCTCACCAGGGGATGTCATGGCCTGGAATGGGGGCGCACACGGTCATGTGAGTATTGTCTTAGGGTGGATACCCCCTGCCAATGGCAAGCCAGGGATGATTACCTTCGCGCAGGCCAATGGGGAAAAACCGATCCAGACCTTACCCATTTTCCCTGATGGGCAGGTTGCGACGAATGATGGATATTGGAATGGTTTTACCGTCACGGCCTACATTCATCCCGATTGGTTGCCCATTGTGCCCGGCTCCCTGACGCAGCCATCGACACAAACACTGCCCGCCGGGTTAACGATGATGACGCCTTATGTGGCTGACGCGTGGAATGATGCCACTGAGGTCGGCATTCCTTCTGAAACATTTGTGCGGCAGATCCAGCAGGAGAGTGGGTTCAATCCGAATGTGGTTTCATCGGCAGGTGCGATCGGTATTGCTCAGTTCATGCCCGCAACGGCGGCGGGTATGGGCTTCGATCCCCATGATCCAGTTGTCTCGCTGCGCATGGCTGCGCTGTCCATGGCGCAAATGCAGGTGAGCTATCACGGGGATGATGCCAAAGCTCTTGCCGCCTACAATGCTGGCAAGGGAACCGTCCAGAATGCTATTGCTTCCTGTGGGACAAACTGGCTGGCCTGCACACCACAAGAAACACAACACTATGTTTCCATCATTTTTGCAGGCTAAATTCTTCCAGGGAAAGGAAAGAGGTTTTTCGATGAGTCATCTCATACTCCCACTGGCTGATGTTAATTCAGCCTTTCTCGGTCTTGCCGGCATGCTAGCTGGGTACCTTGCTCCGGTTCTGGCATTCGTGCTGGTGATTGCTGGCTATCAATATATGTTCGCTCTCGATGATCACACGAAGGCAATGCAATCGAAGCGAGCCATCGGGGTCGCGCTGGTTGGGTCGATCATTGTTGGACTGGCCGTTGCACTCGCTCCTACTGTTGTTAGCAAAATTATCCATTAATATAAGAAAGGGATTCTCTCTATGGCTCTCGACGCACGGCCACGCTATTCCATTCCTACCCATCTCACGATGCCAGACACGATTGACCTGCCCTTGTTTGGCATCACGGTCTCGCTCACGATGCGACAGGGGGTGTGCTTCCTGGTGGGAGGCAGTGTTGTTTTCCATCTCTGGCAGGCATCGCTTGCCCTGGGGGGAATGATGGGCTTCTTCGCGCATTGGGCCGGACCCTTTGTGCTAGCATGTCTCACCTACGTGATCGCCGTCCATTCGATTCGCGATCGCCATCTGGAGGAGTGGATGATCGTGTGCTGGCAGTATTGGAGCCACCCAACGGTGTTTGTCTGGTGCAGCGTCCTCTCGACGAGTACTCTGCTCCAAGTGGGAATGTCCTCTGATGAGATACAAGAGCCAGGTCGGCAGAATCTGGATGATGAGGAGAACAAAGACGTATGAAGAAAACAGCATTGAGACAGGAGAAACAGGCTCGAACACGCCAGCGTGGGAGTGTACAGCGCAGTTTTGTGCAGGCACGCCGTGTCTATGATCATCTCCTCTGCCTGGAGAGCGGCTTTGTGACGATCCTGGCGGTCGAGGGCATCAGCTACGATCTGAAGAGTCCAGACGAACAACTCCTGCTCAACGAGGCGTTTCAGCAGATGTTGGCCGGACTTTCGTATCCCATTCAGATCTTGTGGCGCGTGTTGCCGCTGAATTTAAACGAGTATCTAGATCAGTTTACCTTTCTGCCCGATCAAGAGGAAGCGGAAGGGATCTGGCCGCTGCTCTCCAGCACGCATGCCGCCTTTTTCCAACATCTGGGTCAGCGGCGTACGTTGCTCAAACGCACGATTTATCTCGTCATTCGCGTCGATGGGATGGGGAAACCACAATCGCGTGCCCAGCGTCTGTTCAGTCGCAAACGTCGTCTCCATTGGCAGCAACAGCTTGAGCAGGCACGGCAGGATCTCAATCTGCGTGCAGCGGAACTCATGCGCCAATTGGGAGACATGAATCTCTTTGTGAAGCGGCTGCGAGGAGAGCAAGAGCTGGTCCCCTTCTATTATTCCTGTTTGACACCTGCGAAGGCGGATCGCTTTCCGCTCGCACCCGCCGTCATTGACGCCATTGATCGTCCGATTCGAGCAGCGTATCTGGCACCAGGTGCTCCCTCTCTCCTGTCGATGGAGGCGCAGGACAAGGCACTGGTTGTTCTGGATTCATCCTCTCCGCACCTTCCTGAGCCTCCGCGAGGGTTCAGTCAACTGGCGGATCTGGTGGCTCCAGCGGCGATTATTGTGCAGCCCGATTGTCTGTTCGTCGAGAAGGAGTATTCGCGCACATTCGTCGTGCATCATCTTCCCCGCACCGTCTCGACTGGCTGGCTCAAACCACTGGCGGATCTGGATGAGCCGATGGAGGTGATCTTTCATTTAGAGCCACTCAGTTCGTCGGCGATGATCCAACAACTGCGCCGGCAAAACCGCTCATATCGGTCGTCGGAGATGATGGCACGCGGCAAAGGCGGTGATACCGATCCGAACACCAAGATTGCCGGGGATGATGTGCGGGATTTATTACCCCGGTTAGCTTCGGGCGAGGAACGGATGCTGACAATCTCCTTGCTTGTGCAGGTCCGGGGATCGTCGAAGCGCGTCCTCAATGAACGGACCGAGCGGATTCAGGCGGTTTTACATACCATGCTCCTCGTAGCCCATGAAGCTCTCTTTGAGCAAGAAAAAGCCTTTCGTTCGTGCTTGCCGCATGGAGTTTGTGAATTGCCAGGAATGCTCTTGGATAGTCGCAGTGGTTCGACGCTGTTCCCGTTTTTGTCGAACACGCTTTTTCATGCGCATGGAGTTATGGAAGGCGTCACTCCGCAGGGAGATCCAGTGATTGTCGACCCCTGGGGAGAGGGTATGGCGAATGCCAATCGCATCATACTGGGGCCTCCTGGTTGGGGCAAATCGCATGGGGTGAAAAGTACCGTCATTCGCCAGATCTTGAAGGCGGTCTGTGCCCAGCGCGATAGCCATCAGAAAGAGAAGCTCTGCTATCAAGTCATTGTGGTTGATCCAGAGCGTGAATATGCGCACATGAGCAACCTCTTTGGTGGGCAGGTGATTCGCCTCTCGCCAGGGTCGGCACATTGCATCAATCCCTTTGATCTTCCCAGGGTACGTGAAGAGGATCAAGACAAGGCCGAGCATATTGACCGACTGGCAGAACATATCCAACACCTGCATCGGCTGCTCGAAATCATGCTTGCGGACCGGACTCCTACAGGGGCAGGAACGCTGAAAAGCGAAGAAAAAGGAATCCTGGACCGGGTCCTCTTTGAAGCGTATCGCAAGGTAGGCATTACAAAGGATATCCAGACGCATAGGCGTGCGGCCCCCCTCATGCGTGATGTCTACGAAGTGCTCCAAACCGGTCGATATGGGACAGATATAACGGGACTCACGCAGCGCCTGGAGCGGTTTGTAGATGGCTCTCTCGCTGGACTTTTTGCCGGGCCGACCAACGTCTCACTCGATCGGGTGATTGTCGATTTCGATGTGAGAGACCTCGAAACGGAGCTGCGCCCCATCGGACTCTTTCTGGTCTCCAATTTCGTGTGGACGGAAAGCTTCCACTCGAAGATCCCGCGTCAGCTCATCGTCGATGAGGCCGCGACGCTCATGGATTATGAAAGTGGGGCCATCTTTATGGAAGATCTCGTTCGCCGGGCACGCAAGGATCATCTAGGTGTGACGACGATTACGCAGAACCCGCTCACCTTTATCAAGAGTGCGATTCCGGCCAACTGTGCGACGCATATCCTCATGCGTCAGGATGCGACAACGCTTGACCTGGTGCAGCAGATGTTTCGGCTCTCCTCTCGTGAAGTTCACCTGCTCAGTCGGCTGCCAACTGGGGAGGCGTTATTGTTGACCAATGAGAAACGGCTCCATATTCGCTTTGAGGCGAGCGACGTGGAACATCTGCTGGCGACGACGAATCGCAGTGAGATGGCGCAGTGGCCCGAACAATGTGCTCGTGATCCCGATTTTGCTCGTTTGCTCCACCGATTAGGATTGGATGAGCCACTGGAAAGAGGCGAACTGGAGGAGACGTACACAACGGGGGAACTGCCTCAGTTGGAGAGTGAGCCACAGCTACCACATACACCCTCGTATCACCATCAGAATTCGGAGGTATAGAATGCATCATCTCTCTGTAGAGCAGGTCAAGGCAAACGTGCAGATTGAAGATATTGTGCGTCGGCGCGGGGTCTCTCTTCAAAAACAGACAGGTGGCAAAACTGGCGACAGGCGCAGTCCCAACAGATGCGACGCAGGCAGATCCTGGCCCGGCTCATCGCCGCCTACCGACAATATCATCTCGCCAGTGGCAACTACTTTGTTCCCAGGCGGGTGAGTGTCCGTCGTGCACGTGCCTGGGTGAGCAAAGGCACCTGGTGGAGGGGCATCAAGCATTCTCGCCATGTGATTGATGTCGAAACCCTTGCGGCTCTCTGGCATGTACCTGCCGATGGGGACCTGCCAGATCTCGCGCATTTTGCCTATCATCGCAGTCGATCAAGGCTGTTGCCCCCTGGCCTGCAAAGCGCACAACAAGAACCTCGCATCGGATTTTCTGAGCACGCCGGGCATCGGGTTGCCTTTGGACTGCCTGTCGATTGTTTGCAGAGTCATCTGCTCATTGGCGGCAAGTCCGGTGAAGGAAAATCGACGCTTGAGAAACATCTGGCGGTGCGCAGCATGAGGGAGCACAATGGATTAATCGTGATTGATCCTCATGGCGACCAAGTGGACCAGTTGCTCGCCCTGGTGCCATCGGACCGGCTCGATGATGTCGTGTTGATTGATCTCTCGAATGAACAGTTTGCCTGTGGCCTCAATCCTATCGATGCGACGGTTGCACGAGGACGCGATAAAGCCATTTCCGATCTCATCAACGTCCTGTCCAACATCTGGGGTTCGGCATGGGGATCACGCATGGAGATTGCCTTTGAATATAGTTTAAGAACGCTTTATGAGTCCAATAAAATCTTGTGTCGACAAGGAAAGGAGACACAACAATATACCTTGCTTGATGTGATGCCCATCCTGACTGATGAAAGCTTCTGCCATGCCCTTCTAGAGCAGATCGACGATCTCTTTATCCGCAGATGGTGGGCCACGTATTATGATCCCTTAAGCTTGCAGATGCAACGTGATCGTGTTGATCCGGTCCTCTCCAAAGTTGCCAAATTTGAGAGTACGATTGTCCGCCGAATTGTGGGGCAGAGCCTTTGTAGCGTGGACTTCACCGCCTGTATTGCACACAAGAAGATTGTCTTCGTCAAGCTGGCGAAAGGGTTGATTGGCGAGGACGTGGCGCGTATCCTGGGGGCGACGATCCTGGGCTTCCTCAATATCGCGCTGGAAGAACAGGGTAAGCTGGAAGAAGCGCAGCGCAACCAGGTGCTAATCCTGATCGATGAGTTTCAGACCCTGGATGGCGTTGACTGGAACGTGCTGGCAGAACTGCGCAAATATGGAGCCACATTTTGTCTCGCCACGCAATCCTTCGAATACCTGCGCGAAAAAAAGATCTTGTCCGTTGTCCTGGCGAATGTGAAGCAACTCGCGATCTTCCGCATGAGTGTCGATGATGCCCGGATGGTCGCCGGTGAATTGGATGTCGATCCAGAAGATATCATCCATCTCGATAGTCTCATGTGCTATCTCAAGCTCGTCCACCGAAAACATCAACAATCAACCTTTTCGCTCAATCTGAGTTTTCCGCCATCGGGAGATCAGGAGCAGGCACGACGTATTCGTGAGATGTGTCAGCGCCGTTATATGCGCCCGGTCAGCGACATTGAGACCGAAATTGTTGAGCGTATGGTGCGACAGCTTGGTGCAGCTCCAAAGGGAGCAGAGAAGAAAGCCCAGGAGGCAAAGCCGCAGCACCCATCAGAGGGGCGTGCGCGTGAGGATGGAGGCAATCGTGGACGACGGTCGCAGGAGAAACCAGCACCGTCGCCGAAGCCATCCGATCAAGAGAACACGATCGGCGGCGAAATCACGAAGATGAACTGGCAGGAAACCGTGGGGTCGTCTGAGGATGCAGTGCCCGAACACGAGCAGGAGGAAGATCCCAGTGATCGTACAGAATAGAGCAGGAGAGACGATCGAGGCCGATATCGAAGAGCGCGGGCCACTTGCTGATCGGCTCCTGTTCTGGTTGCTGAAGCATCCCTATCAACGGGTATGCGATCTGTCGTTTGTCTTTCAGATCTCCACCTCGACGATCTGGCGACAGCTTCAAACACTCATCCGGCAGGCGCTGCTGGAGTGTATACGATCGACGAACGTCACGTCCAGTCGGCATCCAGATACGCTGTATTATCTCACCTCTCAAGGGATCGCACACATTGCCGATCTCGTGGGAGGCATTGATGCAACCAGGCTGGCTCATATGTGGAAGGCAAACGAAACCACATACCTGCGTCTGCTCCCTCGACTCCAGAGCTACCTTTCGCTCCATGACGCCATTCTGAGGCTCATTGCAGATGCGCCGCGTCAGCTTGCCTATCCCGGCGGCTATCCGGCAACTATTCGCTGGCATTGGCAGCACGATTATGTTCATCCGTTTGAGCGTAAGAAGAAACGCCTGACCTTTCGGGCCGATGGGGCGGTGGTCTTTCGTCGTCGCCCCCTGCGGCAAGCAATCCAGGGAGATGACACCGACGCATGGTATTGTCTCTTCTGGTTGGTTGATCCTGGATTTCGTGGCAGCGAAGATCTTCACCTGATGCGTGAGCGCTTAGAACACCTGCTGCTCTGGCGTGAAAGTAGTGAGCGCTGGTCCTTCTATCAATCGTTTCCACAACTCCTGATAGTGGCTCCTACCGTCCATCAGCGCGATCTCTGGGTCTATTGTGCACAGGAAGCGGCAGCACATCTGAGAGTTGCACCACTCAAAGGTGCCTGTGCGATGCAGATGGACGGTTCTCCCTGGCGCTTCCTCTGGCACAGCCTGGATGGTTCAGGAGCGGCGACCCTTCAGTCTCTGGCCATCCCCCTCGTTCCGCAGGCAATTCCTCCCGGACTCCTGGCTCCCAGGCCAATTGAACCAGGACTGGGGAGAAGAGGGAAGCAAAGCGAATGCAAGGTCATAATTGGCACCTTCGAGGCCCGTGCGAAGCAGTTAAATGTGAGTGAGCATCATCCCAAAACGACGGCAGAGATTGCCTTGCTCAGCATGCAACTCTCCCATCGCCATCGCGATCTCCTTCGACACATCTATGCCTTGCCACTGATTGCAGCACAGGAGCTAGCCACCCTCCTACAAAGAGATCACGCAACGCAACAGCGCTATCTGTACGACCTGCATCAGCTTTGCTGTATTGAGACGATCGAAACGGCCCGTGGAAAACGACTCGTCCTGACAGAAGTAGGACTCAGGCTCATTTCGTTCATGTTAGGTGTTCAGTTGATCCATATTGCGGAGCGCGATCCATCAACGCACATCTGGCAACAACGAGGGGTCAGACACATGCTCCACACGACGGAGCATACCGCAGGCATCTATACCTTCCTCGCCCAAACCCAGATGCAAGCACGTAAAACAGGTCAAGGGCTGCTCTGGTGGGAAACGACCCGCAGCTTTCGCCGCTATCATTTACAGGGAGCATGGCACAATCTGATGCCCGATGCGCTCTTTGCCTATCAAGCGAAGGAAGCGCAGACTGAGGCATGGCTAGAATGGGATACAGGTTCCATGCATCTCAAACCAATGACGGTGAAGTTTGAGGCCTATGCTCAGTATGTGCGCTCCCAACACTACCGCCAGGAACATATCGCGCCACCAAAATTACTTATCGTTACTCCTCATCATGGCCGGGAACAGTCTCTACGGCGTGTCGCAACACCTATGCTTGGCGCTCTTTCATTGAGGGTATGGACGACAACGGAGCCGTTATTGCAGGTGCAGGGGCCTTTAGGATCGATTTGGAAACCACTGCAATCGAGTAGAGAGATGGAAGAGGGTGGGGCGAGATCGATGTGGATTGAAGAAGGCTGAGGGGCATCGCTTCTAACAAAAAGGAAACGCAGGGCATGGAGGGCTGGATCGTCATTCATGCGGCACGCCTTGCTTTACTCGTTCTGGATATCTCTCAATCAGGGGTTGAGAGTCTGGCACGTTGGCACTGGTGGACAGCCACCATCTATAAGGAGACGAGACCATATCG
>JACDAE010000435.1 GCA_013695595.1 Ktedonobacteraceae bacterium
CGGGGCGCACGCAAGGTGACGCCCCTACCCACGATCAGTAAGATATCAGGGTTAAGGAGGATGCGATGCCCTATCCAATTTAGAGAGGGATAGGGTATCGTGCAACGATGATATGGAAGGCATACAAAATTACCTTATCGATATGGATGGCGTCATTGTGCGTGGATCGACGCTGATCCCAGGGGCCGCAGACTTTATCCAACGTCTGCGCACACAGGGGATTCCTTTCTTAATTTTCACCAATAATTCACAATACACGCCACGCGATCTGCAGGTACGGCTATCGTTTCTGGGATTGGATCTGCCACCGGATGTTATTTTCACGTCTGCGCTGGCGACGGCACAGTTCCTGCACTCCCAACGGCCAGAAGGGCGAGCCTATGCGATTGGCGAATCAGGACTAACGACAGCACTACACGATATCGGCTACTTCCTGACCGATCAAGACCCCCAGTATGTTGTACTGGGCGAGACCAACACATACAGCTTCGAACGGATAACGCGTGCTATTCGCTTTGTGAACGCGGGCGCACGTCTGATTGCCACAAATCCCGATATGGCGGGGCCGGGCGAGGGAGGTATTGTACCAGCAACGGGCGCTGTAGCGGCATTGATCAGCGCGGCAACGGGCGTCAAACCCTATTTTGTCGGGAAACCTAATCCACTTATGATGCGCATGGCTCTACGCACACTCAACGCTCACTCCGAGAACTCGGCAATTATCGGTGATACGATGGAGACCGATATCGTCGCTGGAACCGAGAGCGGATTGAGTACCATTCTCGTCCTGACGGGAGTGACGAAGCGTGAGCAGATCGAACGCTTTCCATTTCGCCCGACCTGGGTACGCGAATCTATTGCAGATGTCGAGCTATAGCAAATCCCTTTTCTCAGGTATGCAACCTGTGGCTATAGAGCCTCAAATAATGCTATACCACTCTTCGATCCTGATACAAAAGGAACGCCCTTCTATCCCCATGGCTGACATTGGCACTTTTCAACACGTTTTTCTGAAAATGCGTCACCTTCCCATACGAGATAGCATCTAATTAGCAGAGTCTTACGTGATAAAGATAACATGCTTTTTCTGCTCTAGAAAAGGCAGATTGCATATATGTAAACTTATTTGAAGTTTGAAACGATACGCACATACATCTTTTTCGTTTCAAACACGACAAGCTCTTATCATCGTAAATTACATTACATCTGAGGCTCTATGCCAGAGGATGCAGAAGAGAAATACCATTTAAGGAGAACACTATACAATGAGTAATCAACCTTATCCATACGATCCTCAGAAACAAAACTATCAGCCCGCTCAGCCACCCTATGAGGGGCAGGTGGCACCAGATGCCAATACCGTGAGAGATGCCAGTATGGGCGGAGGGGCCTATGCTCAGAGTCGCCATGAAAGCTATGTTGATCCGGCTGGCAATCATGTTGAGAGCCAGGAAGAGGTTTTTGAGGACAAAAACCAGAGTCGCGCCAATACCCGTTACTGGATTACAACGATCACGTACTTTATCCTTGCGGTGTTGGAAGTCATTCTCTTCTTACGCCTGCTCTTCCGGCTGCTGGGAGCAAATACAGATAATGGTTTTATCACGTTCCTGTATAGCCTGAGCCACATCTTTGTGGGACCATTCAACGGTATCTTCAATGATCAGGCGCTTGGGCGAGCTGGCGTCTTTGAGGTATCAACCATTATAGCGATGCTCGTGTATGCTTTGATCGCCTGGGGTATCGTCTCGCTCGGAAGAGTTGTCTTCGCCCCTCAGGTGTCTGGTCACCAGCGTGTTGTAACGACAAGGCGCAATCGATACTAGGGGGTGGGTGGGCACGCGGGCTTATTCCCCTGCGTTGCATCGCGCCCCTAGTACTCCCAACTACCCATTTTCAGTAGTTGGGAGTACCGCACGTCGAACCTGTCTATTCAGGGTTGTAGCAATGGCAAGCATGAGCAGCCATAGACCCAGGAGAAGCGCACTCCACTGCGCCCCACATTCCTGAATCAGGATGCCGCCAATGATGGCACCCAGAGATTGTGCACCCTGTATCACCAACTGGACGGTGCTGCTGGTACGGCCCCGCATAGCATCGGGCGTGACCATGAGCCGATAGGTGTCAAGCGAAATGGTGTAAATCGGGCCAACAAACTCTTCTGCCGCTGCCACCAGGCACATGACAAGAATATTGGGTGCAATTGCGTAGAGAGGAAACATGAGAGCTTCGAGCCAGAGCATACTTATCGCAATTTTACCGAAACGAAAGTGTTTGCGCGCCCAGTTACTGGCAACATTTCCAAGAAATGCACCGATAGCCGCCGCCATAAAGATTGCGCCTATGCCACTGGCAGATGCATGTAAATGTTGCGCCAGAACCAGGATGACCAGATAGCCCGCACCATAACGCAGGCTATCTGCCCCATTCACAATAGTGAGAAATCTGAGGAGTGGCTGCTTCCACAACCACGAAAAACCTTCGGCGATGGCCTCGTGAAGCGATTGATGGGCGGTTTCCTGGCCTCGCTGGAAATTTCCACGCATGAGACTCAAAGAAAGCACCGATATGCCAAACGAGAAAGCATTTACCAGGAACGGAATAACCTTTCCAAGGCTGTAGAGGGTGCCTCCAATGAGCGATCCCAGGATACGCACAATGGTGTACGCTGACTGCGATTGAGCAAGCGCGATTG
>JACDAE010000437.1 GCA_013695595.1 Ktedonobacteraceae bacterium
ATACTGTTTTGTTCTCTATAAAGGCTATTTGCTACTTTTGTCAATTGCGTCGAATTCTTCCTGGCTCAGTTTAATTGTTGCGCCAGTTACGTTCTCTTCAAGGTGTTTCACAGAAGAGGTTCCAGGAATTGGGAGCATTGTATTGGAACGCTTGAGCAGCCACGCGATGGCAATCTGACTAGGCAAAGCATGATGCTGTTTTGCAATATGATCAAGGGCACTTCCTGGGCGAGCCAGTTTTCCCGTTGCCAGAGGCGACCAGGGGATAAAGCCAATGCCCTGACGTGCACAGGTGTCTATCATTTCTTCAGATTGGCTGACCGTCATTCGTTCTGACTCGCGATGTGCCAGATTATAGCGATTTTGTACTGTGACAATCGGCACAATCTTTTGTGCTCGTTCAAGCTCATCAAGTGTGATATTTGAAAGTCCCACATGACGAATTTTGCCTTCAGCCTGCATCTTTGCAATCTCACCAACTGAATCCTCAAATGGAACCTTTGGATCTGGACGATGAAACTGATAGACATCGATGCGTTCGACACGTAAACGCTGCAAACTTCCCTCCAACGCCTCGCGTAGATGCTTAGGGCTTCCATCAGCTGGCCACTGGCCTGGGCCCGTACGTAAAAGGCCGCCCTTGGTTGCAATAACAAGGCCCTGTGGATATGGGTAAAGAGCCTCCGCAATAAGCGACTCGCTCACCTCTGGACCATAAGAATCGGCGGTATCTATCAGGTTGATGCCCAGTTCAAGCGTACGATGTAAAAGGGCGATGGCCTCTTGTTTGTTCTCAGGTGGTCCCCAGATGCCCTCACCGGTGATGCGCATTGCTCCAAGCCCCAGACGATATACCTTCAAATCTCCACCTAACATAAGTGTGCCACTTGCCTGTGCTGTTTGCTGTGTTGCATCTGCCATAATGTTTCCTCCTTTTGCTTTGAATGTACAATATATTTATAATCTGTCTTCTTTGGGTAGGTGACATTCTCACCAGGGCCACACGCAGATCGGTTGAAGGCCAACAGTATAGAAAAGGCGTGTTTCTATGCAAAATGTGTTCTATAGAAAGATGTCCTGTCAACGCGTACTATGATTCTCACGTATCGCATTGACAGGACGTTTCAAGTATTCTCGCAGAGAAAACTTTATTGGTTCTGCTTCTCGCGCCCGGTTGCTGTGAGAACCGGTGCGAGGCCGAGGCCACTGGCCAGACGTGTGCCTAGCTCGCTGTCTACCTGGTACCAGTTTTTGAGCGCACGTTCCTGCACAAAGCGATCGACGCCCTGGCTCATGTGCCCAACTATAGTATTAACCAGATGATCCTTATCGATTGCAGAGAGCGTATGGCGATAGAAATTGCCTGCTTGAACGAAGTCGTTGTCCTCTGCATGTAATGTATATGCGCTACGCAGGAGTTCCCCACTTGTTGCCCAACTGGGGTCTGTGTAGTGTTCGGGATCTGCCTTTGGTCCGCCGTAGCTGTTCGGTGCATAGACAGGCTGGTTCCCGCTATGTTGGGAGCGCATCGCTCCATCTTTATTGTAACTATGTACCTCTACATGTGGCTGATTGACTGGCAACTGCAAGTAGTTGGTGCCAATTCGATAGCGGTGTGCATCGGGATAGCTAAACAAGCGCCCAAGTAGCATTTTATCCGGGCTGGGTCCAATGCCAGGAACCATATTTGCAGGTTCAAATGAAGCCTGCTCAATCTCGGCGAAAAAGTTCTCAGGGTTGCGATCAAGTACCAGGCGTCCAATCGTCACAGGTGGATAATCGCTGTGCGGCCAGACTTTGGTGAGGTCAAAGGGATTGTAGCGATAGGTTGCAGCATCCTTGAATGGCATGATCTGCATCTCTAGTCGCCAGGTGGGAAAGTTTTTATTCTCGATTGCCGTACGCAGATCGCGACGGTGGTAGTCAGGATCTTCTGCCATCATCGTCTTCGCATCGGCGTCGGTGAAGTTCTCAATGCCCTGTTCTGTTTTAAAATGATACTTGACCCAGAACTTTTCACCCTGTGCATTGATCCACATAAAGGTGTGGCTCCCATAGCCATTCATGTTGCGATAGGTTTTTGGTGTGCCACGGTCAGACATCAGAAACGCGACCTGATGCAGCGATTCTGGGGAAAGGGACCAGAAATCCCACTGAGCGTTGTTGCTGCGCATATCGGTATCGGGCATGCGCTTCTGCGAATGGATGAAGTCCGAGAATTTTGAAGGGTCACGTACGAAAAAGATCGGTGTGTTGTTGCCGACCAGATCGTAGTTGCCCTCTTCCGTGTAGAATTTAAGGGCGAATCCACGTGGATCACGTGCTGTGTCGGCGGATCCCTGTTCGCCCGCTACGGTTGAGAAGCGGGCAAGGACTGGTGTACGCTTCCCAACCGTATTGAGAAATGCGGCCTTTGTCCAGGGTGTTGCATTGGCGGTTACTTCAAAATAGCCAAATGCACCACTACCCTTTGCATGCACCACACGTTCTGGCACACGTTCGCGGTTGAACTGTGCCATTTTCTGAATCACATAGTGATCCTGCAAGAGCAATGGGCCATCGGCTCCAACGGAGAGTGAGTATTCATCACTTGCGGCAGGAATGCCAGCATCGGTTGTTGTTATAGGATTTTCTTGATCTGTCATTTTCACTCCAGTTCTGGTCTAATGTTTGCTTCTAATACACTGGGTTTTCTTGTAGTGACCAGAGGTTTCAATATATTGTAATCACATAGTAATGGAAGAAGTCCACCTGTTTTGTGAAAGTGCTCTCCATTTGCTCTCATTCCAATATGATATTCTTAATAGAATGAAAGTATAATGAAGTGCTCCGCCCCCACCCACGATCTAATCATTTTTGCCAGGATGGATGCAGGGCCAGGATGGATTGAAAATGCAAAATAACGATGTAATTTCTACAGAGGCACAGACATCCACTCAGCTATCGGCACGGGAGCGCGTCGGGCTGGCCATATCGGGAGCTGATTCTGCTGCTGTCGTAGCAGCTATTGTTGCTGCAGAGTCAGCCGGTGTGCGCCAGGTATGGATGACCCAGGGAGGACCATCCCCGGATACACTCAGCCTTTTTGTGGCAGCAGCAGTCCAGACCACCAGTATACGCATGGGGACAGCTATTATCCCTACGTATCCACGTCACCCGCTGACCATGGCGCAGCAGGCATTAACGTTTGGTGACCTCGCACCTGGACGGCTCCGTTTAGGTGTTGGACCCAGCCATCGCCCTATTATCGAGGGAACATACGGTATTCCTATGACGGCACCTTTAGACTACCTGAGCGAGTATGTGAGCATACTACGGGCCGCACTCTGGGGGGGCAAGGTTAATTATCAGGGACGCTTCTTTGTGGTCAAGACAACGCTGCCGCGTCCTCCACATACGCCCATTTTGATCTCGGCTCTGCGGACCGGAGCATTCAAACTTGCCGGGGAGATCTCCGATGGTGCCATCTCCTGGGTCTGCCC
>JACDAE010000452.1 GCA_013695595.1 Ktedonobacteraceae bacterium
GGTGTCTCGCGTGCGACGGTGTCGCGTGCTCTCAATGGCTCAGCACGCGTGAGTGATGAAGTGAGTGCGCGTGTGCATGCTGCGGTTGCCACACTTGGGTATGAGCCGGATGTGGTTGCTCAAAACCTCGTCCGCCAACATGCGCGTGTGATCGCAATGAATCTTTTCCCTGAAGACGAGACGTTGCCTTTTGCAAACCTTGGACGTGCGGCGCTCTATTTCTACGTGGATATTGTAGAAAATATCGAGCGCGAGATCATTTCCCTGGGGTACGACTTGATGGTGCCTTCCCGCCCGTATGGCAAATCCCAACAGAACTATGTGCGGAGTTTGCAGAGTCGCCGTGTTGCCGGATGCGTCATGCTCCATGCCTCTGAAGCACGTATACAGGCCTTGCTTCATTCTTCCATTCCTACCGTGTTTGTTGATAAGGTGGGGCAAGGGAGCCGTGCGACCTATGTCAAATCGGATAACATTGATGGCGCTCGTCAGGCCACGGAGCACTTGCTTGCTCTGGGTCATCGACGTATCGCTTGTTTGACCGGGCCTACCGTTGATCTCGCCGGCCTTGAACGTTTGCTCGGATGCCAACAAACACTGGCGCAGGCCGGGATAGCTTTAGATGCCGGGCTGGTGCGTCAATCGAGCTGGAACGTAGATGAGGCATACGAGACGGCAAAAATTCTCCTGGCCGAACGCCGCGATTTTACCGCGATCGTCGCTGGAAGCGACTACATGGCACTTGGTATTCTCCGGGCACTTACCGAACAAGGGTTACGCGTTCCAGACGATGTTTCCCTGGTAGGTTTCGATGATATTGATTTTTGCCAATATGTCAGCCCACCACTCACAACGGTGCGGTTGGATCGAGCCGCAATGGGGCGTGGAGCTGTGCAGCGGCTCGTCTCCATGGTAGAAACCACTGAAGAAGCCACTCCGCTAATTGTTCCTACCCGGCTAATTGTTCGCAAATCGACGGGCCCGGCCCCTTCATAAGTATCTCCATACCAATAGAAAATGTGATGTTTATCTCGAAGGGCTGAATAGCTAAAGCTCCTCACCCTCTTGCTTTTTCCCTCATTTTCTTTTATGATTTAATTAATCAGTCAATCAATAAATTGTAGTTAGTAGAAATGGCAGAGAAGATGGCCAGAACTCCGAAAGTGGTTGAAGATCGTCGCGAGCAGATTATTGATGCCGCCTTGCATGTGTTTGCGCAGAAGGGCTTTACCAGGGCGACCAATAAAGATATTGCCAGGGAAGCGGGAATTACACCCGGCTTAATCTATCACTACTTCGATAGCAAAGAAGCATTATTCATGGAGATGCTTGAGCGCCGCTCTCCGATCTCCATCGTGAAGGCGATGCCTGCTGAAATGTTTGATCTCCCAGCGGAAGACTTTTTGCGCACGCTGGTATTACATGTATTGCAACTGGTGGAGGGCGAGGATTTTCTGTTGTTTATCCGTACCATTGCACCTGAGATTATCGTCAATCCCACCCTTTCAACATTGTTTCGTGGCCTTTTGCAGCAGCAGGTACTGGCGTTTCTCCACGATTTCTTCGCGCGGAAGATGGCAAATGGAGAATTACGTGCGGGAAATCCGGAAATCGCCGGCCAGATGCTGATTGGCAGTGTTATGAGCTTTGTCATGCGGCGACACCTTTTGCAAGATGAAACTTTATTAGCCTTGAGCCAACAAGAGATTACTGACTCAATCGTAGATATGTTTCTGCTTGGTTTAAAGCCTCGTGAGCAGTAGTTCGCAATCCCTTTTCTGCTGTTTTGTAGAGCACCCATTTATTCAAGCAAATTAATTAATCAGACAATTACTTCTCTTGGACAAGAGAGAAGGAAATGGGAGAATAGTATGAACGAGAAATTGCCTTTGGACACAAACCAGGGCATTTTAGAGCAAAAACCAGCGCCTCATGAGCTGAAACAGGTGCTAGAAACGACCTGTTGTATTGTTGGTGGTGGGCCGGCTGGAGTCATGTTAGCGCTGCTTTTAGCGCGTAAAGGGGTGCAAGTAACGCTTCTTGAAGCGCATATGGATTTTGAGCGTGAATTTCGCGGCGATACACTACATCCTATTGTGATGGAGAATCTCGATCACCTTGGCCTTGCAGAACGTTTGCTACAACTACGTCACTCGCGCATACGATCATTTGCCTTTCAAGGAAGGGATGGTGAAGTAAAGCTGGCGAACTTTCAGCAGATCAAAACGAAATTTCCCTTTGTGACGGTGATTGCACAATCCCGCTTTCTCGACTTCCTCACTGAGGAGGCCAGACGCTTCCCCAATTTCCAACTGGTGATGGGAGCACAGGTGGATGGTCTACTGGAGGAGGATGGGAAAGTGAAGGGTGTGCGCTATCGGGGGCAGGATGGCTGGTACGAAGTGCATGCGGTTTTGACGGTAGGCGCTGATGGTCGTTTCTCACGTATACGCAAGCTGGCTAATATGGAGCTTGTGCAGGCCTCTGTGCCAATGGATGTGCTCTGGTTCCGCCTTTCGCGTCTGCCTGATGATACCAAAGTGGGTATTGCAGGACACATTGGGAAAGGGGTTGTTATTGCCGTAATTGATCGTTTCGATTACTGGCAGGTTGCCTATGTGATTCCCAAGGGTGGGTATCAGGGTATGCGTGCTCAAGGTTTAGAGCATTTGCGCAGCGTCTTTGCGGAGACGGTTCCTGAGATGGCTGATCGCATTGCTGAGATTCAGGAATGGAAACAGATTTCGGTTCTCTCCGTTGAGGCCAGTCGTGTGAAGCGTTGGCATCGCCCTGGCCTGTTGCTCATTGGCGATGCCGCGCACGTGATGTCTCCGATAGGAGGTGTGGGCATTAATTATGCTATTCAAGATGCAATTGTTACGGCCAATGTGCTGGCTGCAAAATTGCAGTATGGCATCCTCTCTGACCGTGATATGGCAAAAATTCAGCGCCAGCGTGAGCTTCCTACGCGTCTCATTCAAAGTGTGCAGTCGTTTATGCAGGATCGTGTGCTGGCGCGTGTGCTCAAATCCGATAAGACACTTTCCCTGCCACCGGCAATTCGTTTCCTTGCCTCCGTTCCCGGCTTAGGCTCTCTGCCTGCGAGATTGCTTGGTTTTGGATTGTGGCCTGCACGTATTCACGATAAACCATAAATGCTTAGCGGAGTCATCTACGTTGTCCACAATTGTTGTTGATTCACCTGCAAGCGCCCGTCGGGCAGGACAGAAACTTCAGCGGGATCTGAGAGGCCTCCGCTGAAGTTGCCCTGCTCGTCCCACTGACGCCACGCTATGAAAAAGAGCACACCTGCGCCATCTGTAACCAGTTTTCCTGCATAAAATGTGCCCGTAGCATCCGCGACAAGCGGTTCGTCGGTGAGCGGATGGTACGGGCCAGTGAGCTTGTCGGCGACCAGGTAGTGCGTACCAACCCAGCCCTTACTCTGTGAAGCAGAAAGAGATGTGGCGGAGTGCTTAGCTGCACAGAAAAGCAGGTAGTACCGACCGTTCAGCGGGAAGACCTGCGGGACTTCCATCTCGGTGAAGTCTCCGGGGATATTGACTGGTGGCATCATCTCCCATGCCAGCAGGTCTAGAGAGCGTGCCAGGGCGATCACGGCACGGCCATCGTGCGAGCCTTCATTGACGCGTGCGGACAGAAACATATAGTATGCCTGCTCATCGGGAGCGTACACGATATATGGATCGCGCCACGTCTGCGCCTCCGAGACCTCAGCGTTCTGCGGCTCGTACCAGCGTGTATCGACCTCAAGCAGTGGATTGCCGAGGTGTCGTTCCCAGTGTTCGAGGTCAGAGGATGTAGCCAGTCCGATGCGTTGGACCGGGGCTTGTTCAGACTTGCTGAGTGCGGTATAGAACATGTATGCAAGGCCATTGCGTATCGTCACGCTGCCCGTCCAGATAGCGCGGTCGTCCCAACTGCCGGGGTGACCGGTTTCCAACACAGTGCCATGATGGACCCAGGTGCGTAGATCGTGCGAAACGGCGTGTCCAACGGTCGCCATGCCGTGCCGCAGATCTGGATCGTGGAGTGAGCGCGGCGCTTGCAAGTAGAATAAATGGTAAAGCGCCTGCTGGCCTTTCCACTCTTGTGGAGAGACCAGCCAGAAATCCCACATGTAGTGCTCTTCGGACGTAAACACGTTTATCTGTCCTTCCTATCCTTTGAGTCCTGTTGAGGCAACGCTGCGCACAAAGTATTTTTGTCCAAGCAGGAACATGATGACAGGAACGAGACTCGCCAGCACGACGTCAGCCATCAATGTTGCCACGTTTGGTACAAGGTTTGCTCCTCTACTCAGGTTAACTGTTAATCCCTGCTGTAAGGTGTATAGCTCTGGTGAAGAGGTGAAAACAAGTGGCTTAAGCAAATTACTCCACTCTCCCAAAAATGTCAAGATAAAAACTGTTGCCACTGCTGGCCCCGAAAGTGGGAGCATGGCTGTCCAGAAGATGCGGTAGTACCCCGCGCCATCCATCTTTGCCGCCTCATCCAATTCTTTTGGTACGGTGATAAAGAACTGGCGAAACACGAAGATAGCGAAAGGGCTGGCCAGGCTAGGGACAATGAGCGCGGCAAATGTGTTCAGCCAGCCGCCCCAACCGGCAAGCATGTTCTCAGATGGGCAAATTATCTTACACAGTTTACCTCCTCATAATAGCGCGTGACACCAGGAAACATCATGCGCGAACTGCTAAATTGAATGTCGCTCAATATAAGGACAGGGAATGGTGTGTTGAAGTGGGGGTAGAGTCTGGCTGCCATACTCAAGCAAATATTCTACCGCCCATTTTCCCATCTCATAGTGAGGTAACTCTATGGTCGAGAGAGGAGGAGTGAGCTGAGCGGCGACCGATTCATAATTATCAAAACCCATTACAGCGACATTACCAGGAATGGAAATGCCCAGTGAACGTAGGGCATCATAGACTCCCATGGCAACGAAATCTGTAAAACAAAATATTGCAGTTGGTGGCTCAGGTAGTTGCACTAAGGCGAAATTGCTGGCCGAGGAAGTGGGCAAAACAGCGCAGATATGCTATTATCTGAAGCGAACAAAACCCTCCTGGCTAGATAAGGATAAGTATAAATTATTATGATGAAAAGATTGCGTGGCCGTAACCTGAAACATCCAGGCTGCCTGATTGGCGTGACGCTGGGTGTTATTCTTGGGATCATTATTGCAGGTGTTATGGCATCTGTCTATAATGTTCCGCTCAATACCATTCTATGGACCTGGCTGGCGATAGTCCTCTTTTTGGGGGCGCTGGGCTGGATTATTGGCAGTCGCCTCTCGTCGCGTTTTCCCGCAGAAGAGACGCCAGTAGACGTTCCAGAGCCTGCCTCGGATACTGTGGTTGATGTTCCACCTGCCGCAAGCAATGAAATAAACATACCACACCAGTGAAAATTCGCACTTTGCGTAAAATTGTGTTATAGTGTGCTTTACCCCAATGATTATTCTATTGAGATTGTTGGGGAGAAGCAGCGTAGCTTCTGGGCGATGATGCGTGATCTTGCGGATGCCGTATCGCCGTGGCTGCTTCGCAAACGCTGTCCACTGGATACGAAAATCCCCTTGTGTGCTGTCTCTTGTCTTGCGTGTAAAAAAATAGGTGCGCTGTCAGCACAACTGAGGAGGATACCTCATGCCAACGAACGAATTTTCCCGTCCCGTCTCCGTTGATTTTGCTCCCCGTGGTAGCAAGTGTGAATGGTGTGGGAATCCGGCTGAACGGCAATTAACCGCTGTAGGTGGAAGTTTTCATAATGAAACTGGAGTGTTCTGTCGCCCATGCGGCGAGAAGTTCTCACAGACCATTGCGAATGCTGCAATCTCCTCATCGACCTCGATCAAGGTTCATCCATAGAACATGCGTAAAATGAACGCAAGATGACGCCCCTTCCCCATGGTTTTCGTGGTAGAAGGGGCGTCTTTTTTAGACGTATTGTTGCATATATTGTGTGATATCGAACGGTTTTGCCTGTTTTGCCAATTGCTTTGCCGCTTGATCCATCGTTGGGCGTTCTTCCTGGAAGAAGAGGCCAGTATACTGTTTCTCCGTCTCCATTGCCAGCGCAACAGCCTGACCGCGATTATGAATATCATGATCGGCGGGCAGAGGCGTTACGGAGGCATCCCAGGCGTCGAAGGTGTGGAAAAACGTTGGACATGGGCTGAGGACATGGATAAAGGAGAAGCCTTTATGCAGCATGCCCTGCTCTATCAGGGCCGCCAGATCTTTCGGTTTGGCGGAATAGCCACGTGCGACGAAGCTCACGTTCAACGAGAGCACGGTTGCGACTGGATTGAACTGCGAGGCCATCAGGCCATAGGGCGTTGACTTGGTGACATGGCCCTGCGGTGATGTTGGGGATGTCTGTCCCTTTGTCAGGCCGTAGATCTCGTTATCCATCACAATCACGGTGATATCGATGTTGCGTAAGGCGGCATGCACGAGATGCCCTGCACCGATGCTAAAGAAGTCGCCATCGCCACCGACGGCCACGACAGAAAGATCGGGGCGAGCCATCTTTAATCCCTGGGCAACTGGAAGGGCGCGACCGTGTACCGTATGAAAGCCAAAGGTTTTCATAAAGTGCGGGAAGCGGCTGGAGCAGCCAATACCGGACACCACCACCGTCTGGTCTGGTGACATCTTGAGGCCGGCCATGCCACGGTAGGCGGCGTTCAGCACACCAAAGTCGCCACAGCCGGGACACCATGTCGGCTTGACCTCACTTTTATAGTCTTTAGGTGTGGGATTGATGATTGTCTGCGTCATGGATTAGCTGACCTCCTCGATTGCCCGCAGTATCTCACCCGCAGTGAATGGGATACCACCGAATTTATTGACACGAATAGCTTGTAGCCCATATTTTGCACCCAATAGATTGGCGAGTTGCCCCGAATAGTTGCATTCTGGCACGATCACCTTTTGGACCGAATGGATGAAATCGCGAATGGTGCGATCGGGCAGAGGCGAAAGGATTTTGGGATGCAGGCATGCAACCTTGTAGCCTTTTGCGCGTGCGCGATCAATTGCTTCCTGGATGGCCCCTTCAGTTGAGCCCCAACCGATGATCCCAATCGTCGCGTCCTCGTCCCCGTAGCGCTCAGGCGTGGGCAACTCTTCTGTCGCCGTATCAAGTTTACGGAAGCGTTTCTCCATCATTGCGATGTGGTCCTCTGGCTCGTAATCCGGGTGACCATGCTCATCATGCTCCAGGCCGGTCGCAATGTAGGGGACCGCGTCCGCGCCGGGTATGCTGGTGGGCGAGATACCGCTGGCTGTGTAGGCATAACGTGAGTAGCTTTGAGCGCCAGCTCCAACGAGAACCTTCTCATCCTCGTTGCTTCCGTTCCCATTCTGAGG
>JACDAE010000479.1 GCA_013695595.1 Ktedonobacteraceae bacterium
TATCGATGATTCTCGGTATCCTGCATGGCGGCACACAGGCTCTCGACAACCTCTGGCGGCGCTGGCAGATCGGGATCGCCCATAGAAAGGCTAATCACATCGACGCCTGCCGCCTGACGATCTGCGATTTTCTTTTTGGCATCCGCAAAATGATACGGTGGTAAAGCTTTGACCAGATCAGATAATTGCACGAGTAAAGATCTCCTTGTTATTCGGTTGGTTCGGCTTCATACCAATTTTTGCCCATTTTCATCTCCACCTTAATGGGGACCTCCAATTGCGCGACACCCTCCATTTCCCGTTTGACGAGGCGGCGGGCACGCTCGATCTCCTCAATCGGGACCTCAAAGACCAGTTCGTCGTGCACCTGCAGGATCATGCGCGTCTTCATACGCTTCTCCTTTAAAGCCGCGTGCAGACGCAACATGGCAATCTTGATCAGGTCCGCGTTGGTGCCCTGGATAGGCATGTTGATCGCCTCACGTTCTAACGCCTGACGTTCGGTGTGCGAGAGGGCATGCATATCAGGAATGAAGCGCTTACGACCATAGAGCGTATTGACATATCCCTGCGTTCGCGCCTGCTGTAGTGTACCATCAACATAGACTTTCACGTTGGGAAAGGTCTCGTGATAGCGACGAATAAAGCTGGCGGCATCGGAATTGCTCATGCCAGTGACCTGGGAGAGTCCAAAGGCCGATTGCCCATACAGGACCGCGTAGACGACCGTTTTGGCGAGGCGGCGCTGATCCTTCGTCACCTCCTCAACCGGCACGGTAAAAAGCGAAGCGGCGGTGATAGTATGGATATCCTCATCATTGCTGAACGCCTCAACCAGGCGCGGCTCGTGGGTGATAGAGGCCAGGATGCGCAACTCGATCTGTGAATAGTCGGCGGTCAGCAACATATAACTGGGATCGGCAACAAAGGCACGCCGTATCTGACGCCCAAGCTCGGTGCGAATCGGAATATTTTGCAGGTTCGGATTGCTCGATGACAGGCGACCACTGGATGCAATGGTCTGGTTAAATGATGTATAGACGCGCCCGGTCGTCCGATCCATCAACGTAAGCAGACCATCCACATAGGTTGATTTAAGTTTACTCAATTGGCGGTAGTTCAACAGGTAATCAACGACGGGATGCTTGCCCTGCAGGCTCTCGATCACATCGGCATTCACCGAGTAGCCAGTTTTTGTCTTTTTGCCGGTGGGCAGCTTTAATTCAGTGAACAGGATATCGCCCAGTTGCTTGGGTGAATTGATATTGAAGCGATGGCCGACTGCCTCGTAGATGCTGCTTTCGAGTGCGTGCAATTGCTCGGTCAGTTGCTCATCGAACTCGTGCAGGAAATTGGCATCCAGGGCGACGCCGTAGAGCTCCATCTGCATCAAAACCGCAATCAGGGGTTGCTCGATACGCTGGTAAAGATCCAGCAGACTATGACGTTGCAGATCAGACATCACGGGATCAACCAGGCGCAGAGTCATATCAGCATCGGCACCCGCGTAGTCGGCGGCTTTACGGATGGGGACGCGATCCATCGTGATCATCTTGCTGCCGGAGCCAATCAGCTCAGAGATCGGAGTCATAACGGGACCCAGGCGTTGAAAGACCTGATCTTTAAGGCCGAGGCCGCGCCGACCGGGTTCCGCGAGATAGGCACCCACCATCGTATCAAACGCAAGGCCGCGCACATCGATATTGTAACGTTTCATCAGCGCCATATCATACTTAGCGTTATGCATGTACTTGAGAATATGCTCATCTTCCAGCACAGGCTTGAACTTCTCCAACACATAGGTGAGGGGGAGCTGCGTACCCGGTTCCTGATCATCAACCGTACGTCCATGTCCAACTGGGAGATAGTATGCTTCGCCGGCAGCCATTGAGCAGGACATACCGACCAGTTCGGCGCGGCGTGGATCTTCGGACGTTGTCTCGGTATCAAATGCGAAGTGGCCCGTATCGGTGATGCTCTTGATAAGCACGCGCAGCGCCTCCTCGGTATCGACAACCATGGTACTCGTCTTCTGAATATCTTCGTTTTCCAGAAAGACTGGCGTCACCGCGTTTGATGAAGCGGGCAGGCGCAGTTTACGCACAACTTCCGTATGGGGTTCCTCAACTTCAAACAGGCTGAGTTGAGCTGGTGCATCCTCGGCCACCGCTACCGCTTGTGCTGAGGATTGTGTTGCTGTCGATGTTACATGTTCGAGTGAAGCGGGAACGCTGCCAGCACCTTCTGCCACCAGTTCGGGAGGAAGGGGTGGTTGCAGAATCGGCACAACGCCAGTGGGAGGTGCATAGAGAAGTTGTTCTTCCTGGGCAGCAATCTCCACTGCAACGGATCTAGCGCTTTCATTTTCAGGAGCGGCAGGGATTTCGTCGGGGCCAGTGGAGATACCCAACTGGCGGAAGAGGGCCAGCACCTTTTCCACCATGTTACGAAACTCCAACTGGCGAAAGAGTGTGAGCACCTTTTCGCTATCGACATGCTTGATCTCACAGGCCACCAGATCGAGTTGAACGGGCGCATCCAGCACAATGGTTGCCAGGTATTTGCTCTGTCGTGCCTGTTCGGATGCTTCGCGCAAAAGCTTCTGTTCTTTGGGCTTCAATTGATCCAGGTGAGCAAGCACGCCTTCCAGATCGCCATACTCATTGAGCAAGCGTGAGGCCGTCTTCTCACCGATCCCAGGAACGCCCGGAATATTATCAGATTTATCGCCAACCAGCCCCTTAAAATCGGGCAATTTGAGGGGAGCGAAGCCATAGCGATGCATGACTTCTGCCACATCATACTCGGTCACCTCGGAGATGCCGCGTTTGGCGACCTTGACGATAACACGCTCGTTCACCAGTTGCAGCGTGTCCATATCGCCTGTATAAATAATGGTATCAACGCCTTGCAGGCGTCCCTGGACCGAAAGGGTACCCAGGATATCATCGGCCTCAAAGCCCTCTTTCTCATAGATCGGAATCCCAAACGCCTGCACGACTTCACGCACCCGTCCGAATTGCGGCCTCATATTATCGGGTAACGTGGGGCGCTGAGCTTTATAGGGGGTATAGGCGATATGGCGAAACGTCGGAGATGGCAGATCAAAGGTCATAGCGATATAATCAGGCTTTTCCTCCTGAAGTGCCTTCATCAACATCGAGGTAAAGCCAAAGGTGGCATTCACCGGTTCGCCCGCGCTGGTAGAGAAATCCTCTGGTACCGCATGAAAGGCGCGATGGATGATAGCATGCCCATCGATGAGCACAAGTTTTTTTCGTTGCATTATCTTAAATCCTCTTCTCGACCCAACCAGCTCAATATGTGCTAATGAAGCATTCCTTATAGGGCGGCAAAATATGGTAGATGCAATCGCTAGCATAACGCAAGTACGGCTCCGTTGCAACCCCGAAAATAGAATGCCCACCCAATAGGGCACATTAAACAACGCCCCTACGTCAGTCTAAATCGTTTGTGCAGGTCTGTATAGTATAGTTAGCTAGCAGGCAGTGTTGTATGTTATCACGGTGCATCATGAGATGCCTTACAGTGAATCGTACCGAGCAAAAATGCATTTCACGACAATCACACACGTTTCTCTATACGTTGAAAAGCATAAACGCATGCCTCATATAAATTATAAACGCAAGCACCGTAAGGGTGCAGGAGGTACCAATATGGCAGAAGAGAAAAACGAAGAGTTATTGACTGTACACGAGATTGCGCGTCGACTCCGCGTTGACGATACAACGGTAAGGCGTTGGATTAAAAGTGGATCTCTGGAGGCAATCACATTACCACATAGGGGGAAACGGCAGGCCTATCGTATTAAGCTATCAACGCTTAATACATTGCTGAATAGCTCGCTTCCCCTGACCTGAGCCAGATCACAATTCCCACAAAGTTATTCAATGAAGATACCTTTTCTCTGGTGAAACATCATAAAGGTAGGGAAGCCATTTATTATTTCGTGAGGTCATCACACAACCTCGCTTCATATTTTGCACGAAATTATGTAAAAAAACACGGAATAATAAATGGCTTCCCTACCTTTATGATGTTTTCTACAAGTGGATGCCCTATCTATATTTTTATGCACGTATTGAATCACCTTTAAGCAGTGCTAGGTCGTAGGAGTACACTAAAAAAGGAGTGTATTCTACAACGATTCTTCTCGCCAGAGAGGACTCAAGGAGAGAAAAAGGAGCGATTCTGTGAAAATAGCTATTACTGGCGGTGCTGGTTTCATCGGTTCTCATCTGGCCCGAATCTACCTGGATGCCGGACATGATGTACTGATCATTGATAACCTGACATACGGAAACCGGCAGGCCGTTGATCCACGGGCACGCCTCTACACAGTTGATATTCGTGATAGTAAGCTACGCACGATCTTGCAACAAGAACGTCCCGACGTTGTTAGCCATCATGCCGTCCATTATCCCGATACTATTACGGGTGAGAGATCATTGGCGGATGCGGACGTACATATCCGTGGTCTTCTCAATATCTTAGAGGGATGCGTGAATGCAGGCGTTGATAAAATGATTTTCGCCTCCGGTGGGAACAGTCTGTATGGACATGTCGATGTTGATCAACTCCCTGTGACGGAAACGGCGGCTCTCTATCCCAGACAATTGGACGCGATCAGTAAGGTTGCCGGTGAGTGGTACGTGCGTTATTATACAAATCAATTTGGCCTCAAGCACACCATTCTACGATATGCCGATGTCTATGGAGAGACGGATATTGCCCACGCCCATCACCCAATGACGCACTTTATTGCCATGTTGCTGCAAAATCAGCGCCCGATTATCCGTGGCACGGGCGAAGAGATACGAGATCA
The DNA here is from genome assembly GCA_013695595.1 of Ktedonobacteraceae bacterium. Taxonomy (GTDB): domain Bacteria; phylum Chloroflexota; class Ktedonobacteria; order Ktedonobacterales; family Ktedonobacteraceae; genus JACDAE01. The sequence goes on from JACDAE010000479.1 coordinate 4,847, forward strand.
TATCTTCATTGATGATATCGTGGAAGCAAACATACGTGCACTGAAGCGTGGGGAAAATCAGACGTTACATATCAGCTCTGGGCGAGGCTACAGCGAGAATCAGCTCTGCGAAATGCTCATCACACTCCTCCACAGAAATCTTGATGCAGTCCACATCTCTGGTACATTCACCGAAGATTATTCGATTGTTATGGATAACAGTCGTGCACAACGCGTCCTTGGATGGAGGCCAGAAATCCCTATGATGGAGGGTATGCAGCGTGCACTCGACCTCTGGTACACACCAAAAGAGACCGGCTCATTGCAGCAAGAAATGACACCACACAGGGTAACAGAAGCGATGCGCGTAATCTCCTAAAAAGCTTACAATAATAATTATGGGGGCCGTGAGGCCCCCATAATTATTATTGTTGCAAACCGCTCACGACTCGTGCATACTTCTCGGCCAGTGCTTGAGCCTGCTCGTTGGAAACAGATTCGGCGACGACATGGAAGAGCGGACTATCGGCATCGGGAAGCACGAGCACCCACTCTTTGCCGAGATCGATCTTGATCCCATCAATAGGCTTGGCACGCCGTTCACGATACTGCTCACTCAGGATACGCATAACCTTCCCCTTATGCTCCCAGGGACAATTCACGCGCGTCGTACTCATATAATAAGCAGGCAGATCATCGACGACCTCAGAGAGGCGCATATCGAAGGTTGCCAGCAGTTCTAGCAGCTTGGCAATAGCGAGCATACCATCGAATGCAGGCTGGAATTCTGGAAACACGAAACCGCCGCGCCCATCACCCACAAGCACCACACCTTCACGACCAGCAGCACTCATCAGTGCATGAGGGAGCACCTTCGTATGCTGGATATGCCCATCGTAGCGTTCCGCAATATGTTGCAGGGCGCTTGGAGCAGTGACAGGAGCAGCAACGGTGCCATTACGATGGAAACGGAGGAATAGGCTGGTCATCACGGCCAGCATCTTCATACCATCCAGAATGCGCCCACGGTCATCCACCACCTGGATACGCTCGCCGCTGGGATCGATGCGGATACCCATGTCTGTATTGAGCGTTGAACTGATCGTAGCCAGGCGCTGCATATCTTTGCTCAACTCATCGACGGAACGGGCAGTCTGCGTCTCAGCAGTACTCGTATTCAAGACGATGACCTCACAACCGAGATCATTGAAGATCTTGGGCAATAATTGCGTCGTGCTACCATGCGCGTAATCGACGACGAGTTGGAACTTACGGGTGCGTATCTTTACATCATCAACGGCCTTTTTAAAGCCCTCTATGTAACGACCAAGCACATCAACGTCACGCAACACTTCGATGGCACCAATATCATCGAGGTACACGCGCCGATAATCCTCACGGAAGAACAGATTCTCGATCTTGCGTTCGGTCGTTTTATTGATGTCCAGAC
>JACDAE010000490.1 GCA_013695595.1 Ktedonobacteraceae bacterium
GGCCAGTTCGGGATCACGCAAGAGGCCAGCTTTATCAGCCAGCACAAAGAGTTCGCTAAGATGGAGCAACGAACGCCCATTTTCTAGCCCGGCAACCATCCGAAAATGCGCCTGGTGACCATTGAGATAGGCCATGAAAACGACGCCTGTTTTGTAATAGACGGTGGGTGCCTGGAAGATATGTCTTGCTAATGGAACAGTCGGCGCAAAATAGCTTCATATCGTGCGCTATCACCCGCGTCGAGTGCATGCAGTGCAGCAGCGGCGGCGGGCGCAATCGCATCAAAGATACCAAGTAGCGCATGACTGTAGCCTTGCTCATCTCCCTGAATCAGGGCTGGATAGTTGAAGTCGTCTCCGGTATACATGCGCACACTTGCGGGCAACAGGTGTCGCATTGTGCGTTCGCGCTCCTCATCCAGCAGGGATATCTTAATGCCGTCAATGACAGTAACATGCTCGTGAATCACATCCAGGCACACCTTCATGGCATCATCAATATTCTGTGTTCCCCAGTACCCGCGTAACGTTGGATCAAACATGTCGCCGAGCCAGTGCAGGATCACCGGGCGTTTCACCTGCCTGAGAATGGTGTCGTAGACGCGTACATAATCGTCGGGGGCCTTTGCGCAGGCGGCCAGGGCGCGACTCGCCATAAGAATAATTTGTCCACTATACTGCTCAACAAAGGCACATTGCTTTTCATAGGCTGCTTCCACCTCGTCCAGGGTTACATCAGGGGCAGGTGGAAGATGATCTGTGCCCGCTCCACAGGCGATGCGTGCGCCTGGGGTTGCGTGTGCTTCTGTAAGGGAGTGGCGTATTAATTCCTGTGCGGTCGGCCAGTCTAAGCCCATGCCACGTTGAGCGGTATCCATTGCTTCGGCAACGCCCAGGCCGTAGGACCAGAGATGTCTGCGGTAGGCCAGCGTAGCGTCCCAATCAATGTGTGCCGGTTGGCTGTGGCTGGTGGTTCGCAGAGGGTCGCAGACCATATGTGCTGCCGCGTAGGCGATCCGGCTCTGAGGTGCAGCAGGTGTAGTGGGAAAAGAGCCGGGCTCGTGTAATGTGTACTCGTTTCGTGTGCCATCCGCAGCAGGCAGGCGTATCGAAAGGCTCATGATGTTACCTCACCTCTTGCTCTAAGGAAGGCACATCGAGCCAGCGCCGTTCTTGCCAGGATTTCAGGCCCAGTTCTGCCAGTTGAACACCTTTTGCACCTTCGAGCAATGTCCAGGGAAAGGGTTCATCACATACAACGTAGCGCAGGAAGAGCTCCCATTGTGCTTTGAAGCCATTCTCAAACGTTTGATTATCGGGTACTTCCATCCAGTCGGCGCGGAAGTCGTGTGTATTGGGAACATCGGGATTCCAGATTGCTCGCGGCGTGTTGACGCGGCTCTGTACTTTGCAAGAGTGCAGTCCGGCGACCGCACTTCCAAGAGTACCGTCAACTTGTAAACTGAGCAATTCGTCCCGATAGATACGCACGCTCCATGAGGAGTTGATCTGAGCTATAATCCCGCCATCCAGTTCAAAGGTGCCGTAGGCGGCATCATCCGTTGTTACCGTATAGCGCTGGCCTTTTTCATTGACGCGCTCAGGAATATGCGTGGTGCCCAGGCAGGAGACCGCGCGTACTTCGCCAAAGATCTGATCTAACACGTAACGCCAGTGGCAGAACATATCAATGATGATGCCGCCGCCGTCTTCTTTGAGGTAGTTCCACGAAGGACGTTGTGCTGTTTGCCAGTCGCCTTCAAAGATCCAATAGCCAAACTCACCACGTACCGAGAGCACTTTACCCAGAAAGCCACTATCAATGACGCGCTTGAGCTTCAGCAGGCCTGGCAGAAAGAGTTTATCCTGTACGACCCCGTGCTTGATGCCCGCTTGCCGGGCCAGGCGTAGCAGTTCCAGTGCCGTGGACAGATCGGATGCAATGGGCTTTTCGCAATAAATATGCTTCCCGGCATGGATAGCGGCTTGCAGGCCCTCGCTGCGTAAAGGCGTACTCTGCGCATCAAAATAAATTTCATCGGAAGGATTGGCAAGGCATTCCTGCAGATTTGTGCTCCAGCGCTCAATGCCATGCGCTTCTGCTAGTCGGCACAACTTCTGTGCGTTGCGTCCCACCAGAATGGGATCGATCTGCAACGTTTCCCCATCGGGCAACTGTATCCCACCTTGCTTACGAAGAGCGACAATAGACCGCACAAGATGCTGATTGGTACCCATGCGTCCGGTGACTCCATTCATAATAATGCCGATAGTGCGCATCGTTACACTCCTCTTTAAATCTATCTGCCGTTTAATGAAAAGATGGGCAAGATATCTTAAATAAAACGGCCTGTGGTCAGGTTTCAAAGCATGGGTAGAACGTTCAAAGTCTCTCCATCAGATTATACAGTAAACGTTTTCCGCTCCTATTAGGGACAGTACCATATTCCATCCTTCTTTGTCAATGTTCCATGTCAATATTCCATCTTTTTGTGATGATTGACACAGGTTGCTTTAACCTGCTATTTTAGAGGCATTCTTAAAGAGAGTTATGCTATAAAGAGGTAACACGTATTTTATGAGCTCTCCTGTTAAATTTTGTGATAATTGTGGCGCTACGAATCGTTCGGATGCAAGGTTTTGTTATGCATGTGGGCAGCTGCAAATTGTTTATGGCGATATAACTACAAACGCTACAGGTCTGTTAGTCGTTTCTCATCACCTCAAGCAGCGTTATGCTATTCTCGAAAAGTTGGGGCAGGGTGGTTTTGGTGCTATTTATAAAGCGGAAGATGCGCTTTTTAATGATGCTATTCGTGCAGTCAAAGAGATGAGCATGCGCGGCATGAATACTCAGGAGACGCAGGACGCCATTGAGGCTTTCAGGAATGAAGCTGTTTTGCTTGCTAACCTTTCTCATCCGAATTTGCCGCATATTTATGATCACTTCGAGGAATATGGACGCTGGTACCTCGTCATGGATTATATCGACGGAGAAACGCTGGAGAAGCGTCTGGAGAAGGCTCCTGCTGGGAAACTCCCCGTTGCAGAGGTCATCGAGATTGCGCTACAACTTTGTAATGTGCTCGCGTACCTTCATAGCCATCAACCGCCGATTATCTTTCGTGATCCGAAACCTGATAATGTGATGATGACTGATGACAATCATCTTTACCTGATCGATTTCGGTATTGCGCGTTTCTTTAAGCCGGGTCAGGCCAGGGATACGGTCAATCTCGGTACCCCTGGTTATGCCGCCCCTGAGCAGTACGGGCGTATGCAGACAACGATCCGCTCAGATATCTATAGCCTGGGTGCAACTCTTTATCATCTTCTTTCAGGCACAAATCCCGGTTTGACTCCATTTCTCTTTCTGCCCCTCGAACTCGATCCTTTGCTACCAGGAAATCCTGAATTAGAGGCGCTTATTATGCAAATGCTTGAGATGAAAGAGGATAAAAGGCCAGTCGATACTGAGGTTGTCACGCAAGAATTGCAACGTATACAGAAAATATATCAGCTCCACCAGGATTCAACTTTCCCTATTATTGCCGCTCAATCTATTTCAACCCTCCCGATTGTCAATGTACGACCAATGTTGCTTGCCTCGGATCAGCAACTCAGTTTTATCGTTGCTCAGAATGGGAGTGGTCAGTACACAACTCTTAGCGAAGCTATATGCAATGCTCCTGCGCATGCGTTTCTTCTGGTTCAAGAGGGTATATATAAAGAGAATCTGGTATTAGACAGAGACATTACAATCGTTGGGAACGGTGCGAAAGAGCGCATTATCCTTGAGAGTATGGATAATCATTGTGTTTTGATGCAAACGAATTCAGCCACATTACGTGGCCTTACGCTCCGTTGTCAGGCGAGCCAGGAGAATAATCATTATTCAGCCCTTGCGATTCCCCAGGGCCAATTGTTTATCGAAGATTGCGATATTAGCTCCAATTCATTGGCCTGTATCACTATCCAGAACGCTGTGGCAAATGCAACCATCCGCTATTGTACGATTCACGATGGTGCTTCACATGGCATCACTATCTTTAATAATGGGCAAGGAACACTGGAATACAGTGATATTTTGCAGAACGGTGAGTCGGGAATTACAGTCACCGCTGGGGGCAATGCTATCGTTAAACATTGCACGATACACCATAATCGAGGCGATGGCCTGGTCATCTCCAATAATAGTCAAGGAACATTTGAAGATTGCGAATTGTACAATAACGAGCATTCGGGAGCGGTAGTTACTTCCCAGAGTAATCCCCTTTTGCTGCGTTGTCAACTTCATCACAATCAATATTATGGTATAGAGATTTATCAAGATGGGAAAGCGCTCGATATTGCCCCTTCCTGCAATGTAATATTGAAGGGCAACCTCATTGAATAAATGGACTATTTACAAACCTTTTACAAATTCCTGCTTCTTCTCTTATCACTATTAGCTATGATTTATAGAGTGATAGAAAAGATTACATAGTGAGAGCGCATAATTACTTGAGATAGGAGAGGCAATGGACGATAATCCATATGATACTCGGTTGGAATGGACCAACTTTTACAGCCAGCCGACGGAAAACGTGCGCCCATCTGAAGGGGCCTATTTACATCCATCTTATCAGCAAGAGAAGATCAGACCCAGACTTGCGGTCAAACGTTTATCGAAGCAGGAAGCATTGGAGCGCGTACAGACGCTAAAGGGATATATTGTCCTTGCGACGTTGTTAGGGTTTGGAACGTTGGGTGGCCTGGTTGCAAGCCAGATAGTGACTACCAATACAGTTACATTGCCGGGACAGCTTCAGCAGCAGCCAGCTACGCAAGATCCCTCTGGGCATGAACAGCATCATCGTGTATGGTCTTCTAACTCTGACTCTGGTGGCTTTTTTAACCAGCAGGGGCCGGGGCAGGGACAAGGAGGGTACGGCTTTGGACAAAACAATAACTCACAACCATTCTCAGGCTCCCACACCTCCTGAGCAAGCCTGGTCTTTGCCATTCGGGATGAGTCGAACACAATTTCGGGCGATGGGAACAGCCATTTCTCTGCTTTTGCCCGATGAGCAATCTGAACAGGGAACGCAGATTGTGCAGGATCTATTCTCTTTATGGGAGCAGACGCTGAGTCGTTTTTTACCAGAGAGCGAGTTGTCGCGCCTGAATGCTCTGAGTGGGAAGCCTGTTGTCGTCAGCGACCTGCTTTACACTGTGCTCGAAACGGCGCTTACGGCGGCACAGACCACACAGGGTGTGTACGATCCCACTCTTCTGCGTCAGATGGTGCAGGTAGGGTATGATCACACGTTTGATGAACTCTCTTCCGTGCAGCCTGCTACATCGGTAACCATCTCTCCTGGTGGAGGATGGCGGCAGATACAGTTAGACGCAGACCAGCGTCGCGTTACCCTCCCTCTGGGTATCGGCCTGGACTTTGGAGGTATTGCTAAGGGTATGGCTGTCGATGCTGCGCTGAATAGTTTGCGGGAAGCGGGTATCGAAACGGCACTGGTCAATGCGGGTGGCGATCTTGCCGTCCTGGGGTTTCCATCTGAGGAGGAACAGTGGCCGATTGCTGTGCCGGGGAAAGAGCAATCCTGGAATATTCCTTTGCGCCAGGGAGCTATGGCGACATCCGGGATCGCTCGTCGTCGTTGGCAGCAGGGGGGACAGCAGCGCCATCACCTGGTAGATCCGCGCACAGGTACCTCTGCGCAGAGTGGCCTCTGGTCGGTAACCGTAGCCGCCGCCCGTTGTGAGCAGGCTGAGGTAGGAGCCAAGGTTGCATTTATTCTGGGGAAGAAGCGTGGCGCGAACTTCCTCCGTTCACATTCTCTTGCTGGTCTGCTTGTATGTGAGGATGGCACCTGGGAAGCAGTCGCGCCCTGGCCGGTTCATTTCATGGAAGAACAGCGATAGCGTATCCTCACGCATCCGAACTGAGGCTGGAGATGTGCACTGTACGTTGGCGTGGCCCATCCAGTTCAACCAGGATCACCCGTTGCCATGTGCCGAGTTGGAGTTGACCATTGATATAGGGGATCATCAGTGATGGCCCAAGGATTGAGGAGAGAATATGGTCGGGGGTATGCGCAGGATCATGTGGGTGCCGGTAAGACATCTTTGGAAGAATGCGGCGTAGGGCCTCTAAAAGGTCTTGATCGGTACCAGGATCAAGATCGGCTGTGGTGAGTGCACAGGTTGTGTGTGCTGCGAAGACAACGCAGATACCATCCGACGCATTCATCTGTCGTAAAGACTCTTCCACCACCTCGGTAATATCTACGACTTCATCTTTTTTGCGCGTGCGAATAGTCGCTGTTTTCATCTCTATGCCCTCTCCATTAAAGTATTGAAATGAGGAGGCAGAGAGAAACCGTTTCGCTCTGCCTGACCCAGATTGCGTATCGCTTATACTTTCTTCTCCGCAGGCAGGATACGATTCAAACGTGTGCCACAGACAGGACACAGCCCCTGTAACGCAGGTTTCCCATTTTTCATGGTAATGTGATGTGGATCCTTCATTTCCCGCTTTTCTTTGCATTTGACGCAGTATGCAATATCTGCCATATTATGATCTCCTTTTGTTGACATTTCAATGTAAAATGGTTGTACTGCAAATGGGAAGCGACACGTGTCACCCTCAAGAACAGATACTCTTTATCTATACGATGGTGAAAGCGGATAGGCTTCAAGCTGAACGAAATGGCTACTCAAAGGGAGAATATGGTGTCAATCTGGGCGAATTGACAGAGGTTGGTGTGCCACGGTATCATATTTAACGTGTAATAGGAAATTGTAAGAAAAAGGGGGGATATGAAAGGATCAGAGACATGGCGGGAATTACTGGCAGAGATCATTAGTAATGCGCAAGAGCGAGAGCGGATTGTGCAAGAGTTGAATGTTAATCGTATTACCATTGCACGTTGGATCAGTAAAGATACCGTCCCTCGCTTAGATAATCTCCGCCGCTTGCTTGATGCAGTACCAGAGCAGCGGAAGCGCCTTTACGACCTTCTTACGCACGATTTCCCAGATCTTGCCCTTCACGTGGAGGATGTAGAACCTGTTTACGAGGTGACATCTGATTTCTACGCCAGTATTTTTAAAACCTATGTGACAACGCCTTCCCATATGCGTTTCTGGTTGATTGGCAAGATGGTTCTGCACTATTTGTTAGAGCAACTTGATTATGATTTGCAACATGTCGCTATTTTGCTTTTAAAATGTCAACCACATTCCTCACACGTTGTGCGTAGTTTGCGCAGCGTAATGGCTGTGGGCACTCCTCCATGGCATGGCAACATGGAAACCCAGACTATTTTGCTCGGTGCTGAATCATTCGCGGGTCAGGTGTTGCTTTCTGGCTATCCCGCTCTTATCGAGAATGCAGAGAAATATACAGGCTTGTGGCCGCATACGAGATACTCATCGCCTGGCTATCAGTTATCCGCATTCAACGGTGATAAGGAACCGCGACGAGATCATCGAGACTTCAAGATACAACAGATTGCGAGCGAGATGGCTGCCCCTATAACGTATATAGATAAAAGTGCCGCAATCCTTTACGTATGCAGTACACGACCAGGTGCTTTTCGCTCCTCTCATTTGCAATTGCTGCAGAAATGTGTTGCCCTACTGAATCTGGCCTTCGCACCAGAAGATTTCTACGCTCGCAAGGAAATCGTTTTGCACATGATGCCGCATCCATGGATACAAGGTCCTTTGCTGATGCAGGTTCCGCAGCGCATTCTGCGGCTTATGCGTAGCACGATGAATGACGAGGTGCCTCTGGATAGGGCAGGTGCTGAGTACGTTGTATGGCAGCAGGTAGAGGAGGAATTAATACAGATCGCGTCCAAAAAGTATGAGGAGAAAGGGCGCGAAGACTGATATTCCTCACTCTGTAGCAAAAAATGTCGTCCTATGCTGCATAATCTTCGTTCTTCAGGCTCTCCGCTGGTATGCTCTGTGTACAGGCGGCTACGAAAGATGAGAAGAGCTTTGTCCAGATAGGATCATCTTGATAGAGTTCTTCAGGATGGCACTGGGCGGCCAGCATAAAAGGATGATCAGCAACTTCCATGAGTTCAGCAACTCCATCTGTGGAACGCCCACTGATGATCACGCGATTGCCCGGTTTCCTGATCGCCTGATGATGCAGGCTATTGCTTTCTACAACTTTTTGCCCGAAGATCTTTTCCATTCGGCTGCCAGCTTCAATCTGCACCGTATGGGCGAACTCATTGCGTGGGAGATCCCAACTGGCATGAGCTAAGCTATCAGGATATTGCTCACCCAGGTCCTGGTACAGGTCGCCGCCCAGAGCTACATTTAGTAATTGCATGCCGCGACAGATGCCGAGCGTCGGTATCTTCTCTTGTAATGCCCAGTGTGCCAGGGCCAGTTCCAACGTATCAAGGGTAGGATTGGTGGCCCCTAGAAGCGGATGAGGTTGCTGATGATAAGTGCGTGGATCGATATCGAGGCCACCTGGGAGTAAGAGGCCATCCAGACGTGGCAGGAGCGTTTGTAATCCATGTATGTCGTGTAAAATCGGGATGAGGATGGGGACACCACCAGCATCTTCCACTGCCCGTATATAACTTGAGTTGCTATAATCGATGAGACGTTCGTGATTATGTGCCGAACGTGTGCCTATACGCGTAGTAATGCCAATAAGGGGACGCATTAGCAATAAACTCCTTAGTGAAAATGTGCAAAAGAACAAAACTACATAAGAGATGTATCGCATGGGGAAAGCACGCTTCGTTCTAGAAATGCAGGCCAGAAACGTGCACCCTATTCTTTCGGTAACACGCT
>JACDAE010000498.1 GCA_013695595.1 Ktedonobacteraceae bacterium
GTATCCTCTCTCGCTCTGCACATTTCCTTCGCTCATCTATAGTCTCCATAATCTACTGAGGCAGCAGGTGCGCTACCAGGCTTAATACGTTCAAGCGTCTGATCTCCCAACTTGCGTATATACTCAGTATGATCCGCCACACCATAGACCCACTCATCCAGCCATGCCTGGACCTGCACGGGATCACGTGAAAACTGATCCCACTGGAGGTAGAAGGCATTATCGCGGTCATAGTAGCCCTGCACATAGGAGGGATGCGCTCCATAGGGAACATGCACTACCACATCGACGATTAAACCAGGGATTAGCGTTCGATTGGGATCAGCGCGAATCACAGCCTCATCCACAATCTCTTCAGCGACAATAATCACCTTACGGGCGGCAAATGCGACCTCTTTCTGCACACCTAGCAGGCCCCAGAGCTGCGTATTGCCCTGACGATCAGCACGTTGTGCATGCAGAATAGCAATATCGGGATTAAGAGGTGGCACGACCGCGATCTTCTCGTTTCCATATGGACTCTCGACAAACTTTATCTGCTCATTGGCAACAGGCATTTCGGAGCCCAGGTAGCTGCGCAGTGGATAGAAAGGCAGGCGTGTTGCTCCCGCAATGTAGCGTCCGACCAGACCATAATGCGAGTACTCTTCAAGCTCTAGATGAAGGGGACATTACAAGAAAATACCTCTTGAATCCAGTCCTTTTCTCTCTGTTAGGGGATGTCACAGGCAAAACAATCCTGGATGCGGGATGCGGTCAAGGATATCTGTGCCGCCTCCTGGCAAGAAAAGGTGCAAAGGTGACAGGTATTGAACCTGCAGAGTCATGGTTCAACTATGCGCTACAAAAGGAGCATACCGAGCCGCTAGGTATTATGTATCAACAAGAAGATCTTTCGACATGGTCCCCCCGATAAATACTTTCGATTACGTAGTTGCCAACATGGTTTTCATGGATATCCCCGATTACCTCCCTGCTCTGCGTAACTGTATTATCTCGCTCAAAAGGAATGGAGGACTCATCTTTTCCCTCCTACATCCTTGTTTTGAGGAATCAGGATCGGCGTGGGAGAAAAAAGGAGTTGTTGAGGTACGAGATTACTTTCGAGAGCGAGCGGTACCACAAAGTTATGGACAGTTTATTCATCGCTCACTCAGCACCTACCTCAACAGTGTTATTCAAGAAGGCTGCACACTCCAAAGGGTGATTGAGCCTCAACTAGATAAAACTATTGCCGAGCTACACCACGCCGAAAGATATTGGTCTGTCCCCGGCTATATCGTGATCTATGCAACCAGGGCCAACTAGCTTGATGAGAAAAAGTGAGGATACATTTTATGTTCACACTGCGTCGTTACAAGCCTACCGATGCGGAGGCTGTCGAATACCTGCACGTGTACGCCATTCAACAAGCTGGAGCCTATCTGGGGCGTGGCCCCTGGGATGACGACGTTTATGCGATCGAAGAAGCCTATCTCAACAACCAGGGAGAATTTTTGATCGGTGAATGGGACGGCATCTTCGTAGGCATGGGTGCCTTTCGCCGCACAGGCCCGGAGCGTGCAGAGATCAAGCGTATGCGCATCCACCCTGACTACCAGGGACGCGGCTTCGGCCAGATTATTTACAACGAACTCGAAGCTCGTGCCCGCGCCATGGGCTATAAAACCCTGCATCTCGACACCTCTGTTGTGCAGGTACCAGCTCAGAAGCTCTACGAGAAAAACGGCTTTCATGAAGTCGATAGGGACGTTTATCAAGGCCTCGAAGTGATCCTGTACGAAAAACAGTTGAGCTAGTCCGGTCACAAAAACTCCTATCATGAAACGCTACTCACCCATTCAGGACACGCCGTACGTCTCATAACATAGTATTAAAAAATCATGTAGCAGGAAGAATTATGACAACATCTCTCATCCCAACGCTTCATCTGACGCGCGTCTATGAACTATTGATCGACACCTATGGTGAGCCAAAAAACGTGCCCGATTACGACGCCCTTGGTGGCCTGGTCGGCACCATCCTCTCACAACACACTTCCGACATCAATTCAGGTCGAGCCTATAAGCAACTGATCAGCACATTTCCAAGTTGGGAAGAGGTACGCGACGCGCCCACTGACAAAGTCGCTGACGCGATACGATCTGGTGGACTCGCGAACGTTAAAGCGCCACGCATACAAGATGTGCTCCAGACGCTCACAGAGCAGATGCAGGCCAGTTCTTACCAGGGCACAATTGGACAATATCTTTATGATGAACTAGTACAGCGCACACCTGAAGAGGGGTGGCGTTACCTGCGCCGCCTGCCCGGTGTTGGCCCTAAGACGGCGGCCTGTGTGCTCATGTTTGATTTAGATTTACCTGTCATGCCAATCGACACGCACGTCCACCGTACCAGTATCAGGCTCGGCCTCATTGGAGCCAGGGTGTCGGCGGATAAAGCACATGAACTTTTCGCGAAAGTTGTGCCTGCAGAGTGGGTCTATCCATTGCATGTTAATTTGATTACGCATGGACGCAGGGTGTGTCACGCTCAGCGGCCTGATTGCACGAATTGCTCGCTCTATAAAGAGTGTGCATATGTGGGGAGTGTGAATGCGCAGGAAACGGCTATTACTGGATAGGCATCTAACAGCGATTACCAATATAGACAGCGTGCCCCCTGTGAGGATTTGCTGATGTTTCTGGCTTATCCAACCAATAACGTACGGCGGTAGTCTCTCCTATTTTGATATCAGAAAGGTGTAAAGTGAAATCTCCCAGGCAGCCATTACCGGTAGCATGATGTACAACTAGCAGGAGTTGATACCCATCATTACGTTGCACCAATACGGTACCTAACGTCGTACGGTCTGACGCCTTCTGCTGAGCAGTAGCAGGTACAACACTAATAATCTTGCTCGTAAGGCCGGGAGCAGGACCCTGATCGCCCAGGCCAGGAAGTTTCAAAAGGAGTAAAGCAGCTATTAAGAGCAGTATGATCATGAGAATGCGAATGACATTTTTTTGTATTCAGCATGGTAACAGGCGTATCTTTAGTGCCACTCATGATGGTAAACCTCCCGGTTTTAACTGGAATTTCGGCACGTGCAAGGTCATCTCGGTCGCACTTTTTTGTAGTTGTTCCAATAATTGCCAATGGTGTTTAATTGCTTCGCTACCAATCTCTGTCAGGCTCACCATCGTAACTGGTTTCTTGACCACAAATTGCTTGTCAATCTGCACCATGCCTGCCTCTTCAAGTTTCGAGAGATGGCTAGAAAGATTGCCCGTTGTCAGATCCAGTAATTGCTATAAGAAAAGGTAGATGAAAGATGAGAATACTGTGCCTGATATCTCATTTAACTCATTTTTCGTAGTCCAACCCTTGATTAATACTATTGCGATATAGTATGTTATTCATAACACATGCAATATTCTACAAACAGGGTATGGAGGTAGCCATGGAGATCTCAAGTTTTATGATGCTCGCATTTTCACCTGTAATGAAGGTATCGAGATATACAGTGTTCTTTTTGGCGGGAATATTTTTGATATTCGCGATCTGGGCGCTATTTGGCTTTGCCTATCCGGAAGCTCCTATATCAATTGCGCTTAACATGCTATCAAAAATTATGGCGTTTGTAGTTGCCGTCTCGCTCTTTCTTACACAGGAAAAAATCGCAAAATAAGAACAAATGGAGAAGATGCTCTATGCTACAAACCAATGGGCAGAGACTGGGAAACCCCACTAGAAGCTCGCACAATCAGATGAGTCGGTAACTGGATACGTATATCAGCGGCAGGAAACGCCTCAAGAGCATGCTCTGGTTCCTGCGGCGTTGCTCGGTGATCTGCATCAATCTGCGTCACAAGCACCTCACACGCCTTACGTCCCATCTCGGAGAAGGGCTGGCGAATCGTTGTCAGAGCAGGGCGCACATGTGCGGAAAGACTATTATCATCGAAGCCGACGATAGCCATCTCTTCTGGTATATGTATACCGCGTTGCTCCGCGACTTCTAGCACACCATATGCCATCTGATCATTAGCCACAAAGAGCGCCGTAGGCCATTTGCTTTTCTCCAGCGAAAAAAGTTCTGTAGCACATTGACGCCCACTTGCTGGTTCAAAAGCTCCATGAAACAGCAAGGCAGGATCGACGGCAATGCCAGCATCATGCAAGGCCTCACGATACCCCTGGTAACGTTCAACGGCACAATAGTAGTTTTGTGGCCCCAAGATATGCGCAATGCGCCTGTGTCCGGCCTTAAGGAGATGGCTGGTAGCCTCATAAGCACTGGCAACATTATCAATTCCTACCCAGGGTAGGGTAGCTGGCTCTTCCTGGTCATCGATTATGACTAATGGAAGCCCCTGCTGGAAACGCTCGGTGAGATGATGGGAAAGTTCACCAGGAAAAATCGCCAGCAGGCCTGCAACCATCCTCATACTCAATATATGATCGAGCACATCGGAATGGTTACGCTCAAAACCAATACTATATAATACGATTTCATACGAGGTGCTTTCGAGGTATTCGGCGATGCCATGCATGATTTCGGCAACAGAAGGCCAGGTTAGAGGGGGAGCCAGCACACCTATCAGGCGCGAACGACCACGTGCCAGCCCGGTCGCGGTAACGTTAGGAACAAAGTTATGTTCGCGCACGATACCCATCACACGTTGCGCAAGGGTAGGATCAACGGATGGATTATTGTTTAGAACCCGCGAGACTGTCGCTTTAGAGACGCCTGCCAATCGAGCAATATCCTGAATGGTCAGCTTTTCTTGCATACAACCCACCTGCTCCCTTGCATAAAACTTCAAAAGCGCTCGCTCCCGGCAGACGCGCAACGCACAAAACCTGTCAGAAACCGCTTTCCCGCCGAAGTATAACCCGTGGGTAGAGTTCTGTCAAGATTCCTTAAGCAAAGTTGGGCGCACCACACAGGCACACAGCATGTCGAATCGGCCACCCCGTTTCCCTCCAAACCAGCCCATACATATTGCAATCTACCAATGCACAAGCGCTTCACGAAGAGCCAGCACATGAGCATCATCGGACCAGACACCTTCCATAATTTGAAAGGCAATGGTGAATTCGTTGAAGTAGGTTTCACTATGCAGTTCGAGAGACTTTTCCATCACCTTTATCCACAGTGCGATTGAGAGGTCTTTGTCTTTCTTTGCATTGGGGACTTTCAATGATGAGAACATCGCTTCACTGAGCACCCCCAGATAAGTACGTTCCGCCATGGGCAATTTTGCGGTAAATGGATCGCCATTCAGGTCGATAACATCCGCAAAAAGTTGTAGGGCTTTATCCTGTTGTCCCAAATAGGCATAAGAAATGGCTTTATGCCTCATCAAGCGTGCATGACTATGCGGGATATACACGGGAACGGCTGTACTATCGGGCGATGCGAAAAAGGTTTCCTCAGCTTTGTCTAGCGAAGCCTTCATATCATCCTCATGCTTATTGAGCGCCTGGTACTTTGCCAGGCCCGTATAGACCCATGACTGAATCATCGGTTTCACCCGTGCGCCCTGCTTCGATTCCATGAGACGCTGTGTTTCTTCCACAATCGTTAATGTCTCTGCACGATGCTGCAATGAAGTCCATTCATAGGCTCCCAACAGTTCGCGCTGCGCCATAATCAGGATCGTCTTGTGCTGGCTTTTCTTTGCCCACTGGACCGCACATTCGGCATACATTGTTGCCTGTTTGACCCCTTCAAGATGATAGCTGATCTTCGATTTAATCTGCAATGCCTGAGAAAGAAGTGCTGCGGCTACCTTCTGCTGCCTTGAAGAATCTATTGTTATCGCTTGCAAAAGTGGCAGATACGCAGCAATCATAGATCCCACAAGTTGCATATCTTCACGCTTCCCCAACGCAAGATACCCACAGGCTGTAAGCCCTGCCGCACATGTATTAAGTATTTCTTCCGCTGGACGCTGACCTCGATTAAGCATAGGCAGCATCGCTAAGCGCTGTAATGCTTCCCGCCGCTCTCGCAGTACTTCATCACTACTCTTCATCGTCACCTCCTCGATGGCTCCAATGAGCACATCCTGCACCTGCCAACATGTGTCGTATTCCGCGAGGGCAAGAGCCATCAAGTACATCGTGAAATCAGCGCGAAGTAGCTCTAATGCCGTGCCCGTTGCACCCTCAGACATAACAGGCACATTCTCATCTTCCAGGCCCAGTTCTCCCTTTGTCATTCCATAAGCATCACTGAGCCTTGTACGATAGTACGCCGAAGGATTCATGGTTCCTAATTCCCAACGATTCAGTGTATTGGGAGCACATCCTACCCATTGGGCCGCTTCATGTAACGTCCAATCCTTATGTGCACGAGCTTCTACTAACCTCAATCGTTTCCTCATTAACCTACCCCCCGCTTTTCTCGTTATGCATTATACAAGAATACATTTATTTACACTAATAAATTATAACATTTTTACTTGCAATTTGTCGAGTGGCTATCGATATACACTATTCTCAGGCTTTACATAAAAATAAAATCTGGACTATTCACAATACAAGATATGCTTTTACGCTACATACTATCTCTTTAAAAGAAGATGCAAATGGAACAACGTAGAAAATTGTGAGATACGTAGAAACACGATGAATTGCACAGATACACGTTGAAAAGAAGGTAGAGAATGTCATAGGAGAACCACAATTTCTTTGTTATACTGTTTATAATCCCTGAAGAGGCCAGGTAAAACTGGATGTTACACTTCGAGGAGCGATACAGAGAAGCGATACCAGTATAGTAAGAGGAAAGCTTTCTCATGGCGAGCAAGATAAATACAACCCAACTGGAGTATCGAGATCGGCTCTGGCAGGGTGAAGACGGCACATTATTTGTCCGTATGGATCACGTCACATTCAATCAGTATGTACAACGCTACATACTAACATGTTACGGGTCCGACGAGCCAACGGTAGAACAACGCGGCGCGGCTATCGCGCATTGCCGTGCCCTCTCTTACTGGCATGGCGTTACTGATCCTGAAATTCGTATCGGGTACAAGGGAGGCCATAAGCCATGATGTTGCAATCAACGAACCAGAGTGAAGTCGCCATACTTCTCTCTCAGATAGATGCAGAATACGCTTCTGCATCTACAGCTTTGTATGGATTATCCTCAGGAAGCACACGTCATGCCGTTATCAGCGCTCGCATGGAACATATACAATCCGTCAGCCAACACCTCATAGATACGATTGGACAAGAGGCCGCTTTGCCCCTTATTGTGGCTGCAATGGACCGTTTGAATTCCTAAGTTGGGCCACGTTGCCAGCATTTTCCTGAGATGATACACTGGTTGTATCAACTTACCAACACGCATCAGGAAAGGCAAAAGACCCATGCTCATCGACTTACGCAGCGATACCGTTACTCATCCTACCCCTACCATGAGAGAAGCCATGTATCATGCAGAAGTGGGCGATGATGTGTATGGAGAAGATCCTACCATCAATCGTTTGCAGGAACTGGCCGCGCGATGGATGGGGAAAGAAGCAGCTCTTTTCGTTCCCACCGGGACGATGGGGAACGCGCTTGCCATGCTTACCCATACCGGGCGTGGGCAGGCGGTGATCGTCGGTGAAGAATCGCATGTGTATCATTACGAAGCCGGCGGCGTCTCCACATTGGGTGGCGCTCCCATGTGGGTCGTTCCCAACCTCGCCGATGGCTCGCTTGATCTGGCGAAAGTACGTGCCGGCATCGCAGACGAAAGCGATGAGCATGTTGCCGCAACCGCGCTTATCTGCATCGAAAATACCCAGAACCGCTGTGGAGGCACCGTTCTCAGCGTTGAACAAGTTCAAGCGGTGGCCGATCTCGCCCATACCCATCACCTCGCAATCCATATGGATGGTGCACGCGTCTTTAATGCTGCCGTCGCCCTCGGCGTCCCGGTCAGCACCTTAGTGGCTCCAGTAGATTCGGTCATGTTTTGCCTCTCCAAAGGCTTAAGCGCTCCTGTTGGATCAATGCTGGTGGGCAGCAAAGATTTCATTCGTCGCGCCCGTCGCACCCGTAAGCTGCTGGGCGGCGGCATGCGTCAGGCTGGTATTCTGGCTGCGGCTGGCATTGTTGCGCTGGAACAGATGGTGGACCGCCTCGCCGATGATCACACCCATTGCAAACAACTTGCCTATGGGCTTGCCGACTATCCACAGATCGAGGTCCAACCCGAACGTGTCGTCACCAATATCCTCAATTTTCGTTTACATAATGCTCAGCAGGACTACCTGTCAGATGCCGAAACGATGCACTTTCTGGATAAAGCGCAGGAACATGGTGTGCTCATGGGCCTCACTGGCAATGGAGTGATTCGTGCGGTGACTCATTATGGCATCGATGCGCAACATATTACATCCGCACTCCAAGGCATCCGCAAAGCACTTATTGAAATGCATCTTTAGATCATTTGGATACCTCGCTGAAATTTCGTCTCTTACAATAAGACAGAGAAAATTGGAGGACCTCTACACAGCATGGAAAAATGGGAGTATCGCACACTCTATCTCTCGCTGGAAACGTGGCAGCGCGATCACGAAAAGTACGAAGATTATGTCGTCACCTACAACGATGGAACACGCTTAGAAGGGCTGGAAATGGTTATGCGTCGCTATCTTGATGATGGAGGTTGGGATCTCGTCAGCATCATACCAACCGGCTTCAGACCACTCCCAGGGCAAAGCTTTATCGCCGATACGTTGACCGCGATCTTCAGAAGGAAATTCATATTGTGACCATCATTTTCCCCTTCATCCCCACGCGAACTCAGTTATAGTTTATAATCTACGTATATAGATGCACTCATCTCATTTTTCTTACAGGAGGAGCAAGGTATCATGCGGAACAACCGTAGTTCAATCATGGGTGGTATGACTGGTGGCATTGTCCTGATCGGACTGGCGCTGGCCTTCTTAGTTGGTGGAGGCTTTAATCTACCAATCTTTTTTATAGCACTCGCATTTGCGTCCCTGTTTGGTTCCATGAGTTCAGGCAGCCCACGAGGGATCTACGGCGGAATTCAGGGAGCCTTCTGGATGCTAACGCTCGCTGTTTTCTTCATAACAGGCTCCTGGGTCGTGTTCCTGATAGCAGCCGGCATCTCGGCTATCCTGGGCACGCTGGTGCGACCAATTATGGCTGGATTGGGATCTATGGCCTTCTTCGGCATGAAGCAACCTCAACAACCACAGTATTACCAGCCACCTCAGCAGCCACAGCAATATTATCAGCCACCCCAGCAGCCCTATCAGCCCTACCAGGAAGGATATCAACCGCCTGCCCCGCAGCCAGAGACGTATCAAGAAGGTGGACAACAACATCCGTATCCTTCCCAACCAGCACAACAATATGAACAGCCGCAGGCAGAGTATCCCCAGCAGATGCCGCCGCAGCAATAACTCGATCGAAGCAAACTCAAAGAAGATGAGAGGGCTGAAGATTTCTAAGCGACTATCCTACATCTCCTGCTCTTCCATGTACTCAGTACGCGAAAGCCCTCTTGCTTCCCACCAATCCTCAAGCGGGCTTACACGCTCTTTGACGCCCAGATCGCCCTGTACTATCAACGCCTGGCAGATCAGTATGCCGATAATATGCCGATAAGAAGTAGGGCGTTCAGGTGAAAAAAGAGAAAGCCAATCCCACTGACAAGATATGTTCCGACCAGGATCGCGCTCTGAATTTTCCAGAACTGCCGGGCCGAGGGGTACAATCCCATGACGATAACCATCAATGCAAAGATGAGCAGGAAGCACGTCATTACTCCCCACAAGCGCAGTAAATGCATAAAATCGTATGGCATGAAAAATGCTTGTAGCCGATATATATTAATTTGCATCTTTTCCCCTTCTACTATTCAGGATGATAGTAAAAGAATTTAGCCTGCGTGGCGGAAGCCCGCCTCATTCATTGTGAGTGGCTGCCCCTCGGCAACGATCCCTGCGGCGACAACTTCAGCAATCACCAACGTGGAATCGCCGGATGGAACGCTCTGCCGTACTTCACAGCCGACCCAGCCCAGACCATCCTGCAACACAACATATCCCTCTTGCAGGTCGTAGGCAACACCCTGCATCTTATCAGGATGCTTCGATGCTGATTTCCCTAATGCCCCTGCGAACTCGCGCTGCCCTTCTCCACTATGCAAAACATTTATGGCAAATTTGCCGCTCCCCTGAATCATCGGCAACGACTTTGCGTCATTTTCGATGGAGACAGCCACCAGTGGCGGCTCGAACGAAACCTGGGTCAGCCAGTTGGCCGTAAACGCGTTGATGTCATCCCCCTGAACGCAGGTAACAGCATACAACCCGTATGTGAACAGGCGCAACGCTCGCTTCTTAAGTGCTAGATCCATACAATATTTTCCCCCTGGTTAAAAAAATCGGAGATCTGACTGCTTGTATGCCTCATTGTATCTCTAAAATACCGTGAACGCTAGACAACACAATTCCATACATCTTCTTCACCCCGTTGTTTTGGGTATTTTTGTAGAAGACTCGTCTTCAATAAAAGAAACCTGTGAAAAACCAGATCTGTCAACAAACTGCAAGAATTGAACAACACTCTCTCACCTCTCTAAAAGAGAATAAAAAATTGTAGTAAATAACCTTGACAACCTGCATACGTTAGTGTTATATATACACCATCATTAGTGTCAATTTTACACTATCAGGAGCAACACCAATGGGAAGTATTGAACTGGACCACATTCGCGCCTCTCTCGATAACGCACACGCGCCTGAAGAGGTCTTTGGAATCCTCATGGGCACACGTGCCGAGCAGATCGACGCCGCCCGCAAAGTGTTCCGCCAGATAGCAAAAACTGCTCACCCTGATCTCTACCAGGGCACAGAGGACTTTGACCGTGCCAACGTGATCTTCAAAAAGCTGGCTCATCTCTGGGAACTGGCTCAGACACGGATCGAAAATGGAACATATGGCACCACAAAGGAAATCAACACCTTTACGCCCTTTAGCATCCATACCTCACACGGTGAATATACTATTGAAAATTTTCTGACCCAGGGCGATCTGTGCAATCTTTACCTGGGTATTTCTTCTACTACGAGCAAGCACTGTCTTCTCAAGTTTCCTATCAAACCTGAAGACAACGATCTCGCACTCAACGAAACACGTATTCTTGCACACCTCAAGAAAGGGAATGAGTATGAAAAGCTCCGTCACTTTGTCTCGCAACTCATCGATACCTTCTCTTATCAGGAAAGGGCATCGGGGATTATACGCCATGTTAATGTCCTTTCCTATTCAGAAGGATGGTATTCCCTAAAAGAGGTACACAAGGCGTATCTGCAGGGAATCGACGCCCATGACATGGCCTGGATCTGGAGGCGCTTACTCGTTGCCCTCGGATTTGCCCACGCCAATCACATAATACATGGCGCGGTCCTTCCCTCACATGTTTTGATCTCGCCTGACCAGCACGGTGTTATGCTCATCGACTGGTCCTATGCAGTCATGCAACCAGCAACAACTGGCGAGTATATTCGTGCCATCAGCAGTCCCTATCGAGAATGGTATCCAGAAGAGGTCTTCGCCAAAGAAGAGCCGACTCCGGGCCTGGACATCTCTATGGCCGCTATGTGTATGGTCTACCTGTTAAACGGTAATCCACACAAACGTACGTTTCCAGCAACCCTTCCATGGCAGTTACAAAACTACCTGAAAGGCTGCATGTTACCTCGACCTCAACAACGTCCACAAGATGCCTCTGTCTTGCTTGACAATTTCGATGTGCTCATTGAGCGCCTCTGGGGTCCACGAAAGTTTCATCAATTCGTTATGCCGCAACCTTAAGTGGCGTTTCAGCGTTCTATTAAGTGCATCTCGCGAGAGAAAAGAAAGGCAACACCAACATGGGTGGTACATACTGGTCAACCGATGCGTATAAAGAAGCCGCAATACTGCGTAAACGAGCTGGCAAAAGCGATTTTGCATACAGCGATGCCGCCAGATCAGGGCACAACTGGAATATTCATCCGACGCTCGATCCTAAAGATGTCACATTCCGTGAGAGCCGCGATAGCGATATTCACCCTCATTCTACAGCCATCAGCGTCATCTTTGACGAAACTGGCTCCATGGGTGGCATTCCACGCGTCTTTCAGCAGAAACTGGGAGAGTTGATGAGCGTCCTGCTCCTCAAAGGCTATATTCAAGATCCGCAAATTCTTTTCGGCGCATTGGGAGATGCAACCTGTGATCGCGTTCCACTGCAAGTCGGACAATTCGAGAGTGGAGTCGAGATGGATGAGCACCTGCGCAATATTATCCTCGAAGGCGGCGGTGGTGGAACCAGCCACGAGTCTTATGAACTGGCTCTCTACTTCCTGGCACAACATACCGCAATTGACTGCTGGGAGAAGCGGGGCCGCAAGGGGTATGCATTCCTCATTGGGGATGAAATGGCCTACAAATCTGTCAATAAAAAACATGTGGCAACGCATATTGGCGATACTCTGGAAAAGGACATTCCCTTGCGCCAGATTATCAACGAGGTACAACGCCGCTACCACTTCTTTTTCATTTTTCCTATCAATGCCAGCCATGGGCACGACGAACAGATCAAGAACTTCTGGCTCGATCTACTTGGTCAGAACGTCATTTTCCTGGATGATGAGAATGCCGTCAGCGAAACAATCGCCCTGACAATCGGCCTCACCGAAGATGCCATCAACCTTGCCGAAGGCGAACACGATCTGGATAGCTCAGGAGCCAGTCATAGTGCAATTAAAGCGGCAACGAAGGCGCTCAAAAACTATGCAGGCCATAAAAACGTTATAACAACAGTAGGCAGCAATCTACCTGCGCCAATCCATCAGGGCACCCGTACTGAACGCCTGTAACGACAGCGTTTATATATCCGACGAGCAAGGGCTGCATTGATAAAGTTTATATAGCATTATCAATGCGGCCCTGAGGCCATACGTTCTATAGAACAGAAGAATGTATCATTAAGAAGAGGAAGACATTATGCAGGCAAAAAGGCAGGCTATTTTCATCGCAGATCTGGGATTTGGAGACGCAGGCAAGGGCAGCATCACCGATTTTCTCACCCGGCAACTCTCCGCGCACACCATCGTGCGTTATAACGGAGGCCCCCAGGCCGCACATACCGTCGTAACAGGGGATGGCAAGCACCACACGTTCTCCCAATTTGGTAGCGGCACATTTCTGCCTTCCACAAAAACCCTGCTTTCCCGCTTTATGCTCATCAATCCACTCAATATGCTCAAGGAGGAAAGTCAGCTCAGGGAACTGGGGATCACCGATGCCTTACAGCGCACACAGATAGATCGTCGCGCCCTGATCATTACTCCCTTCCAGAAAGCTATTAATCGGCTTAAAGAGATCGCACGCGCGGATAATCGCCACGGAAGCTGTGGTGAAGGGATCGGCGAGTGCATGGCCGATGTGCTCAAATATGGAGATGCCATGCTCTGTGCCGGAGATTTACAGGATCGCACAATCCTCAGCCAAAAACTGCGTTACCTGCATGCCGCCAAGCAGAACGAACTTAACGAACTCTCCCTGCCACATACAGAACCAGTCAAGCGCGAATGCACGATCTTTACCAATCCGCGTTTTATAGAGGATTGCATCGACGTTTATCGTTATTTCTCAGAGCAGGTTGAAATGGTCGATGAAACCGCGATACAAATGTTACTGGCACAGCCTGGCGCGGTCATTTTTGAAGGGGCTCAAGGAGTATTACTCGACGAGAACTATGGATTTGCCCCCTATACAACATGGAGCACTACCACCTTCGCCAATGCGGATACCCTGGTTCAAGAGCACGCCTATCCCGGCGAGATTATTCGCCTCGGCCTGTTACGCGCTTATAACACACGCCACGGAGCTGGCCCGTTTCCCACCGAAGACCGCACCTTAACCCTCACCCTGCCTGATCAACATAATACCTGGAACGATTGGCAGCGCACCTTCCGCGTCGGCTACCTGGACATGGTCGCCACCCATTATGCTAAAGAGGTGCTGGGCCAGCTAGATTATCTCGCGCTCACGAATATTGATCGCATGGCAATGATGCCTGAATGGAAGATCTGTAATAGCTATTCCTATACAGGTGAGCCAACGGACCTGTCCCCTTTCTTTGCGCACGAGGCTGGAAACATCACAAAAATAAACGTGCAACAACCTGTCGATCTGGTGCACCAGGAAAATCTGACCCAGAAGCTCTGGTCGTGCACGCCTGAATATCTGACACTTCCCCCAACATCGGGCTGGCAATATACACAGGAAGATAAAGAAAGCTATCTCTCGCTGATAGAGAAGGCGTTAGAGGTACCGATTGCAATCACCTCCAGCGGACCAACTGCTGAGGATAAACAATGGGTACAGGCACGGCAGTTTTTACAGCCAGTCAGTTCTTACTAACTACTATCAATCTTTGCTATACGCTTCCGCTCTCACGCCGCGATCAGGAATCGGTCGTTGACTTGTCGTTGCTCGAAAGCCATAGCTACCGTTCATAACGAAAACGATAAAGCGTCCAGTTTCGCATCGAATATAGGGGAGATCCAGATAGCCAAATCCTCCACCTGAATGCCCCCATACGGTACCCGAAGACAATGGATCAGCCATCAAGCCCAACCCGTACATTTCCCCGCCAGGAAACTGGGTCGGAGCCATTGACATCATTTGCTGGAGCAGGTCATCGGGCAACAATGTTCGCTCGAAGAGCAATGCGCGAAAAAAACGGGCAAGGTCGGGGGCCGTGGAGATCAGTGCACCATCTCCTCGTCCGAAGAATACATAGCTACACTCCTCCCATCCATCAAGAGTACGCTCATATCCGTGTATATAGGGTTCTGGGAGCGTCAGGTTCTCTTCGTCTGGATACGTACTATTCGTCATCCCCAAAGGAGCAAAGATACGCTGTTGTAGTTCTGTAGCAAGAGTATGCCCGGTTATACGCTCAATGATCAGTTCGAGTATACAAAAATTAGTATTGCAATACTCATACTGCACTCCTGGCAGAAATTTAGCAGGGTGCTTGATGCTGAGATGAATGACCTCCATCAGACCATGAGGTCGTCGATGTGCGTCCAGATCTCCAAGCAAACTCGGGTCATCCTCAAAATCAAACAAGCCACTGCGCATGCGTAAGAGATGTTCGATAGTTAAGGTAATCGCATTGGGAATTGGCAGGTCGGGCACCCATGTATCAAGCGTATCCTGTAATTTGATCTTTCCTTCGGCAAGAAGCTGCAAAAGTATAGTAGCGGTGAACGTCTTGGTCGTGCTACCAATGCGATAGTGATGGTTGGGAGTCATTGGTTGCCTGGTCGTCAGGTCAGCAAATCCGGCAGTATAAAATTGTGATGATCCATTTGCGTCTTCACAATAAGCAAAAACACCGGGAAAACCAGCTTCAACCAGGCGCTGGCATTCTTTTTGAAGTGGGTGCATTGAATCCTCCCCGGTGCTTATGGTAAATCGTCTCTTATTTCACGCGTTGCAGAGCTACAAACGGGATCTGGCGTGTCGTCTTCGCCTGATGGTCAACAACCATTGGCCACAATTGCAGCATATGCTCACGTTCTGAATCATCTATGACAGTGGCGATCGCATCGAAGGTCTCTTTCCCTAGCTCGACTGAGACCTGTGGGTGGGCCACAAGATTGTGATACCAGTCGGGATGCGTTGGCGCTCCCATATGTGAGGCAACTATGATGATACTATCTCCATCCATCTGGTATACCAGCGGCATCGTACGTGGTTCTCCGCTCTTTCTTCCTGTGGTTGTCAACAGCAATAGGGATGCATTTTCATACGTTCCATCCACTTTTCCGCCGTTTGCACGAAACTTCTCAATGACCTGAGTGTTCCAATCGCTCATAATAAATTGAATTATCCTTTCTAATGTACCTTGTTTCTTCCTAAAATTATACTTCCAAAACCAACAAAAGGCAAAACCTACTAGTCACACAACATGTATAATTCATTTTTACGCTTAAAATATCTGTAAGGAAGCCATTTATTATTCCGTGCCCACATACATATCTAGCCGTATTTGGATGATTATAAATGTATATGGGCACGGAATAATAAATGGCTTCCTTACAGAGACGGGGTGCCTCCTGGTGATTTATTTGCCAAGGATCTGTGCTACCGCCGTCTTCACCATGCTCGATGGGATCGCGAACCCCAGGCCATTTGCTGGTGTATTCGATTCTGTATTGACCGCCCCCAATGTTGGGATGCCGATCAGTTGTCCCTGCAAATTGATCAAAGCGCCGCCGCTATTGCCAGGATTGATGGGGGCATCGGTCTGGATCGCATTCGGGATGGTTGGTCCACTCGCCGACTCCGATACGCTCCGATTTAAGGCGCTGATAATACCGTTGGTTGCGGTCTGCGTGATACCAAGCGGGTTCCCAACGGCCAGTACCTCTTGACCCACAGTCAACGTCGACGAATTACCAATCTGAGCTACAACCATATGAGAGAATGGGGCGATATGTACAACGGCCAGGTCATCGGCGGCAACTACTCCCACAAGTTGGGCACTCTCCGTTGATCCATTGCTGAGCACAGCCTGGATGGTCTGACCACCACTGACAACATGGTTATTCGTTACAATATCACCGTTGGCATCGATAATAACGCCTGAGCCACTCTGCTGACCCTGAGCCGTCGTGACAATAAGTTCCACAACGGATGGCTCGATTTTTGCAATAGCGGCTTCCTGCTGTGTCTCGATTGTGTTCGCGCTAGATGAGGCCGTTGTTTGCGTCTGTGAGCTTGTCGATGTCGCGGCAGTTGTTGTTGTCGTTGTTCTCCCATGTGCAAACTCCCAACCAGAGAACAGCCCTACGCTAAAGATGACCAGTAGTACAAGTGTAAGAAACACTATTGCGCCCCCGCGCCGTGGTTTGCGTGGTGGTGCAGCCGTCGGCATTGGTCCAGCCGGATAATCAGGTGGTTGAGACATGCCTTGATCTGGTGTCACCTGCGGACGCTCTAAAACGCCGGTCGCCGATGATGATGTGAATTGTGGCACTTGTTGATAGGGATCATAAGATTCATACTCGTCTTGATACATTTTTGTTGCCCTTTACTTTATATTGAAGCAAACTTTTTTGCACTACATCTCTTTGTTTTGTTTCCGTTGTCTATAGAATAGCCCAGGATAATCAAAAAAAAGGCACGGAAATGTAAAATGACTGTGAGGGTGTGTAAAGAATTTTGCATGGTAATCGGTGCCCCAAATAGCAAGAAATACGCGAAATACGGTAGGGACCCGGTTCTGCCG
>JACDAE010000523.1 GCA_013695595.1 Ktedonobacteraceae bacterium
CACGTTCTGCGCCACGGGGCAGATGGGCTTTGATCGCCATCTCAGTGCAGGCGAGATCGTAGCCCAGGTGCTCTTCTTCGCTCGTCAGCTACACGTTGCCTCCTGGAGCGCTCCTGGTTTGCCTGGCAGCAAAGCCATCGACCACATAACAAATATCGTCCTCATGGGCATGGGCGAGCCTCTGCATAATTATGACAACGTACTACAGGCTCTACGCATCTTGAATAGCAACGAAGGCTTCAACCTGGGTGCTCGCCATATGACCATCTCAACGGTCGGCGTCGTGCCAGCGATTCGCAAATTAAGCCAGGAGCCGTTACAGGTCAACCTCGCCATCTCACTGCATGCTCCAACCGACGAGTTGCGTGGACAGACGATGCCCATCAACCGCAAATATCCCCTGGAAGAACTTTTCGCCGCATGCAAAGATTACATTGCCGAGACTGGCCGCCAGGTAACATTTGAGTATGTATTGCTCTCCGGGGTAAATGATACGCCAGAACATGCCCAGCAGCTTGCGGAACTACTTGTTCCCTTGAAGCAGTTTGCCCATGTCAACTGCATTCCCGTCAACGCAACTGCCGCCAGCTATCGTACGCCGGGACCAGATGCCATTCGCGCATTCAGAAATGTGTTGTTTGATAACGGTGTCACCAACAGCGTGCGTGCCGAGCGTGGAGACG
This sequence comes from Ktedonobacteraceae bacterium, assembly GCA_013695595.1. GTDB lineage: Bacteria > Chloroflexota > Ktedonobacteria > Ktedonobacterales > Ktedonobacteraceae > JACDAE01. The sequence goes on from JACDAE010000523.1 coordinate 684, forward strand.
ATATTGCTGCGGCCTGTGGGCAGTTGAGGACACGGTTTGAAGAGAAGAGGGTATCTGTAGTATCACCGTGATATTCTATCAAACATCATTGCCCCTTTTTGGAAGTCCGAATGGAGAGAAAATCGCGTCCCCGCTGGCGTAGGGGCTGACCGCCGCCCGTGGGGACTTAATGACATTGAACAGAATAGTAGATCAATTATATCTATATACCTTATACTGTCAATAAAGTTGACAATATAGGCTTTCATATGCTACATTTTGCTAGAGAAACCTCTGATGCCCTTTCCAGTTTCATTCACCATTAAGGTTTCTGAAAATAGAAAACGTATTCTCTCTATTTTCAAAAAGCGTAACCAATGGGCACACAAGGATTGTGCCTCATTTTCAAGGAGGAAGTGTTTATGCTTTATCGTTGCAAAAGGCAACTCATTTCAGGGTTAGCTGTCCTGGTGACACTCACCACCCTCATCACGATGTATCTGGGCAATTCGACGGTTACTCTGGCCGCCACGCAGACAATCACTGTGACCCCTTCACAACAATATCAATCGATCCAGGGTTGGGGCAGCAGCATGGCGTGGTGGGCTACGATTATTGGAGGGTGGAGTACCAGTCAAAAAACATCTCTGGCTAATGCCCTTTTCGATCCAAGCTCAGGCATTGGCCTGAATGTCTTGCGCTACAATTTTGGCGCGGATGGACCCGGCAATACCTGTCACAATCAGATGCAACCAGGAGGCAATATCCCTACATTTGAACCCACGAAGGGCAATTATGTTTGGACGAACGATGCCAATCAGCTCTGGTTTGCGCAGGCGGCAAAGGCTCGTGGAGCCAACGTCTTTGAAGGCTTCTCGAACTCAGCACCAGCCTGGATGTTGAATAACAGTTGTACGGCGGGTGGTCCGGGCGGAGTCGATAACCTCAACCCAGCCCACAATGCAGACTTCGCCAACTATCTTGCCGCCATTGACAAGCATTTCCATGATAGCTTTGGTATCACGATGCAGACTATCGATGCATTCAATGAGCCCAATCAGAGCTGGTGGAAATCAACCGGGAATCAGGAAGGCATGGCAGTGTCAACAGCCCATCAGAACACCATCATTCCTCTGTTGAAGACGGCACTGCAACAGAATGGTGCCTCGGCCTATACGGCGATCAGTTCTCCTGATGATACCAGCGTCAGTTCATCGATGAGCGCGTTTAACGGCTACAGTAGCACCACAAAAGCCGACGTGGCGCAATGGAATACCCACACATATGTGGCCACAAATGCGCAGCGCCAGAGCGCCTATACAACAATCGGACAAGCAGACCAGAAGCGGCTGTGGATGTCCGAGTGGAACGACGGCGCACGAGGAAATCAAGGCTCACAGATCAATGCCGCTCTGCTGCTTTCCAGCCACATCCTCGATGATGAGCAAAATCTGCATCCCACCGCCTGGGTTATCTGGCAGGCAGTCAATCAGGTCGGAGAATCGATTAATGGCGATCAGGGGTTGGCCTATCGCTCCAGCAATAACACCATCTCGTATCCTACGCGTTATTATGCGATGGGCAATTATAGCAAGTACATACGCCAGGGATACCAGATGATTGGCGACAGCGATGCCAATAGCTTCACCGCCTACGATGCTGGTACGCACACGCTGGTAATTGTTACCACCAATAGTTCGACCAGTGCCGCGACCGTCAAATATAATCTGGCGAGCTTCAGTAGTGTAGGAGGAACTGCAACACCGCATCAGACCTCGGCCAGCGAGAATCTCAAGCAACTGGGGAATGTTGGAATTGCCAACAAAGCATTCAGCACCACACTCCCTGCACAGTCGATTACAACATTTGTGATCTCCAACGTCGTAAAATAAGGTTCTCACAAAAAAAACAGGATGCCTACGAGGAGCACTCCTTCCAACAATGGAAATAGTGACCCTCGCAGGCATCCTCTTTATGCATGCCTTGCTTGTTCTTACTTACGCACCTTTGGCAATTTGCTCAACGTACGCAAGCAACGGGTGCAGATGTTCACCGTTTTCGTGGTCCCGTTGATCTCAAGACGACGACGATGTACGTTCAGCACAAAGCGACGACGTGTGCGGTGCTGCGAAAATGGCACATTATTGCCATACATAGGCTTGCGCTCGCAGATATCACAACGACCTGCTGCCATGACTTTCTCCTCCCTCAATTTGCAACGGATATCACAACTACCATCTTGATGCGGGTGGGGACCAGCCCCACCCCTACGACCGTAGGGTAGGATCAATTCCGCTTTGTTCACTTGATTATCATCGGGGCCTCTGATATACTGCATCAATACAATGCGTGCACTGATTGGGAACCCGAATACGTTATGCGAGTATACCCGATATTGGGAAATTTGGCAAGAGAGAAGATGTATGCAACGGTTAAAAACATCTGCCACGCAACCGCGTCCCGGCTCTTATACACACCCGCTTGGTAAAATTGAGGTCCTTCCACACGCCATTCACACTCTTGTACTACAAGCAACCAGCGAGTGTTATGGCGTTCTGGGGATTGCGGCACCACGATTACGTAATGGGCAGGCTATTATTCTAGCGCCTGCACACGTTAGCCAGGGTGTACGAGCCAACGTCATCGATAATCAAATGGTTATCGACATTTATGTCGCATTAGAATATGGGCTACGCATCTCGGAGATCGCCCATAATATTATGAGTAGTGTCAAGTTTTCTGTCGAGAAACAATTAGGCATCCCTGTCGCTCAGGTCAATATCAATGTGCAGGGGCTTCTACATGGCCCCGCATCTCAGGACAGGCAGGAGAAAATGAAGAGGTAGCACAGACGCTATGCAGGAACAAGCACCGCGGACTCCGCCACGACCACGACAACGGCGAGTAACCGTCTTCGATGGCCAGGATCTCAAAAAAGCTATTCTGGCAGGGGCGGCGTGGTTAGAAAAACATCGTGACGAAATTAACGCGCTCAATGTCTTCCCTGTCCCTGATGGGGATACAGGTTCTAACATGTCCGCGACTATGAAATCCGCCATTCGCAATCTGGAAAATAGTAACGAGACTTCAGCCGGCATCATTGCCGCGAAAGTTGCTCATGACGCTTTACTGGGGGCACGCGGCAACTCAGGCGTGATCCTCTCCCAGACGCTGCGTGGCCTGGCGCAAGGCCTTGATAAAAAAGCGACGTTTAACGCCGCGGATCTCGCTGTAGCCTTCGATGAAGCGCAGCGCCTGGCATATCGGGCCGTGATCAAACCCGTCGAGGGTACGATTCTGACCGTCGTGCGTGAGGCTGCTGTGGCTGCGAAGAAGAGCGCCGAACATGGCGATGATATCGGTGGCCTGATGCGCGAAGTCGTGAATGCAACCCGCCAGGCCGTTGCACATACCCCCGAATTACTCCCCACACTCAAACAGGCTGGCGTGGTCGATGCAGGTGGTCAGGGCTTCAGTACCCTGATGGAAGGGATGTGGCATTATATGCATGGCGAAAGTGGTAGCCCCGAATTAACACCTTCGACAGGCAACAGAACCACAACAGGGACGCTGGCAAAACCTGAGGCGCATACGAAAAAAGGACGTGTCAGTGTCGATGAAGAATTTGGCTATGAGGTGGTTTTTCTCCTGCGGGGCGAGAAATTAGATGTTGAGGCTATCCGCCAATCGATTATCGACATGGGCGGCGTCTCTACAGTTGTCGCAGGCGATGAGAAAATGCTCAAAGTCCACACACATACGCTCACACCTGGCAAAATTTTGGATTATGGCGTTGGCCTGGGAAGCTTGCTCGATATTAACATTGAAAATCTACAAGAGCAGAGCCTGACCTACGAAGCAGAAAGTAACGCCGAACATGCACAAGAGGAACAGCCCCAGTTAGAGATCGCCACCATCGCCGTTGTCTCCGGTTCTGGCTTCGAGCAGGTCTTCCAGGGCTTAGGCGTCAATGCACTGGTTTCAGGCGGCCAGACGATGAATCCCAGTACAGAAGAGCTACTCAATGCAGTGGAATCGGTGCCATCCAACAAGGTCATTATCTTACCAAATAACAAAAACGTAATTATGAGTGCCCAACAGGTAACGGGGCTAACCCAAAAAGAAGTGTATATCGTTCCGAGCAAGACGATGCCGCAGGGGGTCGCCGCGCTTGCCAGCTTTAATTTCGGGGCTGACTTTAGCGATAATTGTGAGACGATGACCGAAGCCGTTCAGCAGATCGACACCGCCGAAATTACGAAGGCGGTCCGTACTGTCGAGTTGGGTGACCTCCAGGTACGTGAAGGCGATTTTATCGGCGTCGTGAACGGGAATCTCGTGGTTGCAAGTCAAAACATGGAACAGGTCATGCGCGATACGCTGCAACGCATGGATATTGGGAGCCACGAAATCGTGACGCTTTACTATGGTGAAGAGGTCGCAGAGCCAGACGCGCAACAGATCACCCGGCGCATCAAAGAGCGCTATTCGCACCTTGAGATCGAGCTTGTCAACGGGGGACAACCATATTACGCCTATATCATTTCGGCGGAATAACTCTATTAAAAATGCCGTGTAGGAGATTTTTTTTATGACCGTTCGTATCGTTACCGACAGTACCGTCGATATTCCAATGGAGCAGGCGGCTGCGGCTGGGATTACCGTCGTGCCCCTCGCCGTTTTTTTTGGCGATGAAGCCTATCTTGATGGGATCGAGCTGGATAACCCGGGTTTCTATCAGAAATTGCAGGCCAACAAAGTCCTTCCAACGACCTCGCAGCCATCACCCGCAAAATTTCACGAGGCATACACACGTATGATTGAAGAGGGCGCGGATGGGATTCTCTCCATTCACCTCTCTTCGCATTTGAGTGGCACCTATCAGTCTGCGCATAACGCCAGTCAGTCGCTACCGGAAGACCTGAAAAAAGTACCCATCGAGGTTATTGATTCGCTGACCATCAGCGCAGGCATGTCGCGAGCAGTTTTTCTGGCAGCACGCGAGGCTCGTGAAGGGCTGTCTCTGGAAGAGATTAAGGCACACGTACTGGATGAACTTGCCCATACAACCATTCTGGCAGTGCTGGATACGTTGGAATATGTCAGGCGGAGCGGACGTATTGGCGGTGCCAGTGCGATGCTCGGCAATATGCTCAGTGTCAAACCGATCATCTCGCTCAAAGATGGTGCAGTTGTACCTGTAGAGCGTCCACGTACACGCAGCAAGGCCTTCGCTCGGATTGCTCAACTCATCGCTGATATGGCACCAATCGAGGCTATATCTATCGCTGAATCGAATGAGGAGATTGGGCAACAACTCTCTGAGGCTCTCAAAGAGACCTACACGGGCGAAATACCACGGTACAAGCTCGGAGCGGCCCTCGGTACCCATACCGGACCCGGCACCGTCGCGGTTGCAGTAGTCAAAGCACATTGATGTATGAAATACATGTAAAACGGTAGGGTTTATTAATGCAGGATGACACATCGTATTCATTGCAAGATACAAATGTTTGCACGTTTTTTCCACTTGAGGAGGCTCGCTGATGACACCCTATTATCAGGTTCCCAACATCTATCAGGATTATAGCAACCAGTCTCAAGGCTATTTCGCATTTCGTTTTGTGTGCCAGCATTGCAACTGGCAGATCGATACAACCCCGATACGTTCGAATGTTGCCACGGCGACCAACATCATGGATATCGGTGTAGGCATGATTGGCGGCTTCTGGGGTCGTGCAGCTCAGGCGGGAGAGCAGATGTACGGAACGCAGTGGCACAAAGAACAGGCTGAGGCGCTCCAAAAATCCTGGGCGGGTATCCAACATCAATTCCACAATTGCCCTAAGTGTCAAACAACTGTGTGCATACGTTGCTTCAATACCCAGCTTAACCTCTGTACCCGGTGTGCGCCAGATCTCAAAGCCGATGCAGCACAGGCCCAACATCAGTTGAATATGGACGCACAGCGTGGGCAGATCGAACAAAGCTACGAAGCCCCACACTTCAATGTCAATAACATTCCTTCGGCAGTTACACCTGATATGTTGAGGCAACCAGCAAAGCAACCATTAATAGGGCAACCTGGCCCTGCACCAATGCAACCTGCCGCCCTCGTCGGCATGAGCACACCAGGGTATCCACAGGCAGTGGCCTGTCCCAATTGCAGACATATGGGAGCACCTGGAAAGTTCTGTCAGGATTGTGGGACAAAGCTACCATTTCCTGATCTTTTTTGCCCTGGCTGTTCAGCGCCAGTAGAAAGTTCAGCACGTTTTTGCACCGAATGTGGAGCAAAATTACACACAACAAACTGATTAATATCTTGCCTATACGTTGATAGTGCACGTTTTCCTGCTCAAAAAGACATCAACCATTGACTATCGGCCTAAGTCTACGTACAATAGTAATGATACAAAAAAATACCTGAAGTATGTAGGCCAGCACGGAAAGGAGCCAGCATCAACCACCAGTGAAACAGGCAAGTAAGCTGAAACGTGCCCTTCACTAAGGACGACAATGTTGATGTCCACGACTCTGTACTATGTAGTTCGTTGTTTTGTAACCGGGCGACCAGAGGGAAGCCTTATACGTGTTCGTTGGCCACTAAAAATGGCGTAACTACGAAGGAGAAACGAACGTGGGAATGTTACGAGTAATGTCACGGCGTGGAGATGATCGAATCACCTGGGATGGGCAGAAGGCCCGCTCCGGTGATACAGAGGCGACAGCCGCTGTCCGCGAGGCAGAGCGTATTTTTGCGCAAGAGCGTGCAAAAGGCGCTACAGCGTTTCGCGTTGAAACAGGCAAGCCACTCCAACGCATTGATCAATTTGACGCTACAGCAGAACAGATTGTCATGGTACCGAGGGTTGTTGGCGGATGAGTTTGATCTCTCAGGTACTTACCGTCCTATGCTGGATCGTGATCGCTCTCGCTATCTCACCGATTCTATGGTTGCTCTTTCAACCATATTTTAAGGGGTGGTCGCGTGCAGAGCGACGGGCGGCTGATCTCCTACGCGATATACTGACACCTGAGCAGGCACGCCAGCTTGTATGGCATGGCTATCTGGAGATCCCCAGCCCACATGAGCCGCAACGTGTGTACCGTGTACCCAAGAGTAAAGGCTACGTCCAGGTAATCGAGAATGGCCGCGCGACCATGCGTCTATGTTTGCAACCGGTTGAGTATCTCCCCGATGCCGATATCGTTGTGCTTCATAAGCTCATGATCGAAGCGAATGAAGAGACCTATCTTCAAAAAGCAAATAAATACCTTTGTATTGAGTAATCAGAACAGGCTATAGAGAAGTGAGTGGGCTGTTTTGCTCTGCATATATCCCGCCTCAGGTGTCTCTATCTCAAAGATCGGGAAAGGCGCGAGAGATCGCGCCCTTTCTATGCGTCTTCGTCACCTGGTTCGATCTGCAAAATTTCGCGATGCCCATTCTGCCTGATGCAGGCGTGCGGCCTCCCATCAAGTGGTGTATGACAGAGTGGACAGAGCGGACGCCCTGCCGAAACAACGGCTGTGATTGCGATTGAAAGCTCTTGCGCATCGTTTTGCGTGAAGATAAACGAGAGGGCGTCATCCTCGTTTAAGCTCGCCAGAGCTTCCTCATCCCCTTCTATCTCAAGCACCAGGGGAACTGCACTGATGACAAAAACACGCTGTTCCTCATCATAACCCAATTTTAGCTGCCCTACGCGTAATTCATGAGTAGGAACACTGGGAAAATCGGCTGGCAGCGTCCCAGGTTTTGGTTGTTCGCCTGAGCGGGCTTCGATGCGTAGAACTTGCCCCTCAGTAAGGTGAGCCAGGACGCCATCCAGGGAAAGCGACAGGCTATTCAGTTGCTCTTTTTCCATCCACAAAATAGCGGAACCGCGTGCGCTCTGCACAAAAAGGCGGAAGCGTCGCTGGCCGGGCCGACCAACAGCATCGGCCCCCAATAGCCAGACTGGACCCAGTTCTATACTCATGATATATCCCTTTCTGTTTCGATAAGAAGATTTAGCAGTATAACAGTAGGGGTAAGGGTGGGTGAGTGGCGGGGG
>JACDAE010000530.1 GCA_013695595.1 Ktedonobacteraceae bacterium
CACACCACGATGCTTATTGAATCAACTTAGGATGGTATGGGATAAACGATCTTCGCAGTCGCTAATTTATTGGGATAGACGATCTGCGTTTGACCATTCTGCCATTGCAGCATGAAGGACGGCAATGGCGAGGTGTGTCCTCCCGGTCCAGCCGAGAAGTTAATGGGGCCAACGACGTAGGTCTTATTCGTCTTGCCGATGGCTTCGTTGATAGCGTTTGCATCAAGGGAACCAGCGCTTACAATGGCATCCATCAACACCTGAGCCGATGTATAGGTATCGGCGATGTGCTGACTGTACGTCTGCCCTGTGTCCTTCTCAAAGCGGGTGCGCAAGTCGCTAGCACCTGGATAGGGAAATGTGGGATACCAGTAGCCAGAAACCATCACTCCCTGGGCAGCTTTATTAAGGGCTGACCACCACTGCACGGGCTCTGCCCCCTTCTCAAAAAAGGCGGCATTTGGGTGATAGTTCAAGGTTTGCATCTGCTTCCAGAGTGCGATTGCATCAGGTGTAATCATCTGCGCGATCACAATCTGTGCTTTCGCTGACTGCGCACGGCGAATCAGATCGCCGAAGTCAGTGGTACCAACGGGAAAGCTAGCGTGATAGGCGACATGATAGCCGAACTTTTTCGCATTCTGCTCCCACAGGCCGCCCATGACAACGCCGTCCTGCTCGTTATCGGTGAAGAGTGCAACCTCTTTATTCGATTTCACAGTATCCATTGTGTGAAATTGCTGCTGTGTCATATCTAGCTCATCAAAGAAGATATCCCACGTGTAGTTCCACTTTGGATTGGCACCCAGAAAGGCACGAATTGGTGCAATGCCAGTGACCATCGGGACGTGATTGCGCTCAGCAACGGTGGCTCCAGCAAGGACCAGCGGTGGAGTCGCTGAACCAAGCAGAGCGTTCACCTTGTCATTCAAGACGAGGCGCTGCGTGTTGGTTGTGACTTGCTCTGGACGACTTTCATCATCATAGAGTTGGAGGCGTACCGGAACTTTTGCATTATACTTGGAGAGGAACAGACCACCCGCCTTGTTGACCTCGTCTACAGCCGTCTTGTAGCCCCAGCCCTCGTACAACCCGAAGCCAGCCAGTGCGCCGCTTTTAGGAATAGAAGCGCCAATGACGATCTCCTTGGGTGCAGATGCCTGCTGCTGACCTCCACAGGCGGGCAGCAACACTAATGCTATCAGCATGAGTGCCGATGCGAAGATTTGAAATACTCGTGTCTCTTTCATGCTTGTCCGCGTTCCTTTAAATAAATGAAATAATCGAATGAAATGTTCTGACGGATTAACCAGCCGTGTATCCTCCATCGAGATACATGATATTCCCGGTCATAAAGTCAGAGGCGTGCGAAGAGAGATAAATAAGCGCGCCAATCATGTCCTCCGGTTCGCCCAGGCGACCGATGGGAATACGTGTGAGGAAGTTTTTGTAAAATGCCTGATCGTCGAACATCCACTGCGTCAACGCAGTGCGAACGACCGTTGGTGCAAGAGCATTCACGTTGATACCATACTTGCCCCACTCGCAGGCTAATGAGCGCGTCAACAGATGGATGGCACCCTTGGAAGGCGAGTAGGCCGAATAGTTGTTCATTCCAAGCTGACCTCGCGTGGAAGAGAAGAGAACGACCTTGCCGCCTCGCCCCTGCTGAATCATGATGCGGCCTGCCTCTTTGCAAGCGAGCCAGGTGCCCTTGACGTTCACATCCATGACCTCTTCCCATTGCTCGACGGGGAGATCTACGATCGACTTCACGTGGTTTGTCCCTGCCGCTGTGATGAGGACATCGATGCCGCCAAATTGCTCAACGGTTGCCTCCACGACATGGCGTACATCATCTGCGTTGTCCGGTCGGCCCGCGACAGAGGCCGCGATGCCACCATCTTGTGCAATAGAGGAGACGATGGGCGCTAGCTTGTCCTCGCTGCGGCCTGTCAACATAACTTTTGCGCCAACCTCGGCCAATCCTCTCGCCGCTGCTTGACCCAGACCTCCACTGGCCCCTGTCACCAGCACAACCTTATCGGTCACATCGAAAAGAGAAGAGATCGCGTGTGCGGCCTTTGTGTTCTCTGCCATTGTTTCACTCCCTTATTGGGCTGGATACGGCATTACAACGAGCATTGTTGCAACACGATTTGTGTCGTTGCGTACCTCTCGTCGCTCGTTCGGTGAGAGCGAGACGGAATCCATTGTGCCCAGAACCACTTCTCCATCCTCCGTCGCAACGACGAGCTCACCATCAAGGACGATATAAACCTTGGGCAGAGGAGTGGCATCCCACTCCGCTTTCGCTCCCGGAAGATAGTACGAGCAGCCGACCCAATAGGGGGCATCGCTGCCCAAACTTTTATGCTGCAAATACATAGCATGCGTAGTCGCGCTATGTTTGGGGGGATAGTAGGGAACGGCCTCTTCCAGGCGTGTAACCTTCATCAAATACCTCCTGTTTATAACCGAAAAGAGCCATCTGGATCGACGATGGCGACCATACGTACAATACAACCATCGCCCTTCACCCAGCGCCATGGAAACGCCGCAATGGTCACGCGCTTGCCAGTCACCTTGTCGATGTCGCCGCCAACGTTCTCAAAGCCTGCAATACCATTGCCGAGCAAGAGCCGATGGCATGGCTCCCATTCTGGAAAAGCTTCTGCAACAGGCTTTCCAGTCTCGCGCTCGAATTCTTTACAGACATCAGGCATAAGTGGGCCGCCTGGCCCATGTGGCCCGATGGCCGTACCCAGCGGATGATCGAGCGCTTGCTGATCAACGCCAACCGCCTTCACGCCTCGCTCTACCAGCCACTCGCCCGCTTCTCGGTAAAGACCCGGTGAATACGCAAAATATTGCCGGTTGTCGCCATAGTACCTGTGCCAACCGCTATTAATGATCACGATGTCGCCACGCTCAATTTTCGGTTCGGCTTTTTCAAGATCTTCCGGCATGATCTTTTCCCATTTCCCTTTGGGAATCGAAACCACGACGGCCGTCCCGAAAAAACGCTCCAGCGGCACTTCATCCATGAATTCGGTCCCCTCGATGACGTGAGCGGGTGCATCCGTATGCGTTGTGCTGTGCATAAAGGTAGTAATCTGTTGCGAGAGGACGCCTGACTTGGCATGATAATGAAAACGCTCGATCTTGATGTCAGGAAAATAGGGCCAGAGCGGGGCACCTTGTCCCCACGGATGGCTGAGATCGTAAAACTCTAGATTCCGTGTTGAAGAGGCCATAGACGTTGCTCCTTTCACTTAAGGCATTTCAACTTTCTGCTTTATCTGTTTGCGGATGTTGAGAAGTGCCGAGACAAGATGCTGTTCGTTGCCGTAGAAACGTACCGAGGGCACTGGAATAGTGATGGCGGCCAGGTTGCCCATTGCATCTCGGATCGTTGTACCAAGGGCACAGATTCCCTCTGTATGTTCCTCTCTGTCGTAAGCGATGCCCTCTCTGCGAATCTGCTTTAAATCATTCAGCAACTGTTCACGGGTAGTAAGAGTATGTGAAGTGAAGATTTGCAGATGCTCTGGGACGAGTCGTTCCACTTGCTCAAGAGGGAGCTCGGCCAGGAGGGCTTTGCCATTGGCTGTGCAGTGGAGCGGAAATGTGGCTCCAACTGCGGAAATTGCTTGAAGGCGATGAGGAACGACGACCTGATCGACGAAGAAAATGAGAGTATCGTCTAGAACAGCGAGATCGACGGTCTCATCAACTTCCTTCGAGAGCAAATCCATATATGGACGTATCTGCTGGCGCATCTCGGTATTCACCCAGGCGGCGAGGGGTGCAAGGCCCAGGCCAAGGCGGATGCGGCCAGTAGGGGAGGCTGATGTTACAAAACGTTCGGCTTCAAGGGCACGCACAATTCGATAGACTGTTGATTTTGCTAGTCCAACTTTGCTCGCAATTTGTGAGAGGCTTAACCCCTCGGCCTGACCCTTGAGTGCGCGCAAGATTTCAGCAGCGCGCGCAATGACTTGAACGCCAGTGCTCCCATTGCGCTCTCCCCTGATTACTGGATACTCCATACTTTTTTTCATCCTCCAGAAGCATTGGGCAATGCTTAAAAAACTTCTGCCTTCATCTTTCCCTTTACTATACCACGTCGTGGGATGGAGTGCCACAATGTAGAAAGAATATACCTTCCTTCCTTTTTGGAAATACTCATTTCACCCGATCCATTTTGTACCGCATAGCTATTCAAGCAGACCTGACGTACGAAGGTCATTCAGAATCCGAAGGACGAGCTCTGGTTTCTTGTGTAAGAGCTGTGCAATTTCATCTGCCGTTCTACGTCCATCTATCAAAGAAAAAACCTGTCGGTGATCACGCGAAGATAAGATACTTTCTGATGCC
>JACDAE010000544.1 GCA_013695595.1 Ktedonobacteraceae bacterium
AAACGGCCTGGGGGCCGTTTCCCAGCCACTCCACCAATCCTGAATGAACAAGCCGCTACGCGGCTTGGAGTTTCCCAACGATATCTATTATGTGAAATGGTTCACATTTATTCTGAGAAAAAACTGCTATTCTGAATGGAGTGATAGTTGTTGTAGATAATCAGAAATGAGGTACGTAATGACACTCCCTGAAAAAACGAAGCATACTCATCCTCACGATCTCGGAAATAATCTCATTGTACGGCCTTCTTCTCAAGCAGATACTGAAGCCCTTCTCCAACTGGTAGACAGCGTTTTTGGCGCTATGATGGAAGAAGCAGGTGGTACACACATGACGCATCTCGTGCGAAGAGTAATGTCTGGAACTCATCCATCGATGCGGCCCGATGATTTTATTCTTGTTGAAGATACAAACCGCACCGAACGTCAAATTGTAGGCTGTACTGGTTTGCTACATCACACCTGGCACTATGAAACTATCCCTTTTAGCGTAGGACGACCGGAAGTTATAGCAACCTATCCTGAGTACAGACATCAAGGGCTAATACGTGCCCTCTTTGTTACGATGCATGCGCGCAGCAAGTCTCGAGGTCATCAAGTACAAGCAATCACTGGCATTCCCTACTTCTATCGTCTATTTGATTATGAATATGCTTTAGAGTTGTGGAATACATGCACAATAGATATTGAGAGGCTACCATCCGTAATGCATCATCTCCCTACCGAGTACTCCTTACGCGATGCAACCTCAGAAGATATTCCTGTCATCCAAAAACTGTATGAGGAACAGCGTTGTAGAGGAATGATTTCACAGATTATTGATAAGAGCTGGTGGCGACATCAAATTCAGACATGGCAGACCGAGAAGCCAGAGCAAAATATAAATTCACATGTACAAATGATAGGATGTGCAGACGAAGTAAAGGGCTACCTCATCACTTCATCTCCGCAAGTAAAAAGGTATATACAAGTGTGGGATCTCCAGCTTGAAGTTAGATTTTTATCGTAGCGGATTACGCCTGCTTTTTGATCATGGTCATTTAACAGGAGTGGATGTATGGCAACAAGAGCCAGGCAATTATATCAAAGCAGATGCTGGATTTCCCCCCAATGTGTTCTTACAAATCCTCTTTGGGCGTCGTAGTTTTGAAGAATTATATTATATTTTTCCTGATGTGTGGGTAAAAGATGAGAGGGTGGAATCCCTATTACAGATACTGTTTCCTGCAACGCTTTCGTGGGTTCTGCCACTCTGGTGAATCGGCTGCATGGTATAATGTAGGGAAATAGCTAGTCTGATTATGAGATGCTTGTTTTGTGCCTAATTCATTATGAAGGTGATCGTAGATGTTTATTATTCCCGACAATTTCGCACGTTTCATTGAGGTACAACACGGCACTAACGGGCTTGCCTGGCTTGCTCGTCTGCCTTCTATCCTTGCAACATGCGAACAGCGTTGGCATCTCAAGATCGGCATCCCTTTTTCTAATCTGTCATACCATTATGCTGCTCCCGCCGTACGCGACGATGGTACGCCTGTGGTTGTGAAAGTATTCTCCCCCACAGGTGAGTTCGCACTGCAAACGGAAGCGCTCCATCTTTTTGCCGGTCGTGGAAGTGTGCGCCTGTTGGGTGATGATCCTGACAACGAAGTGCAATTATTAGAACGATTGGAACCCGGTATCTTGTTGAGCACATTGAAGAATGACGAGCAAGCCATCTCAATTGCTGCTTCCGTCATGTGCCAGTTATGGCATCCAGCTCCCTCTGACTCTGCTTTCCCCTCAGTTCTCAAGTGGGGCGCTGGCCTTGTCCGGTTGCGCCGCTATTATGATGGTGGTACAGGGCCTTTTCCTGTCCGACTGGTCGAGGAGGCGGAGACGCTCTTCGCCGAGTTGAGCACTTCAATGGCCACCCAGGTGCTCTTGCATGGAGATCTCCATCAGGACAATGTTCTGTCAAATGGACACGAAAGCTGGCTGGCAATCGATCCTAAGGGGCTAATCGGGGAGCCTGCCTATGAGGTTGGTCCAATCTTGCATAATCCGTTGCCCCAGTTGCTGATGGAGCCTCAGCCAGGGCGTATCCTTGCCCGTCGTGTCGATCAACTCTCTAAAGAACTAGGTTTTGAGCGTGCTCGTGTGCGTGGTTGGGGAATATATCAAGCTGTGCTTGCCTCGTGGTGGGGTGTGGAGGATACGGGACGGCTCTGGGATGAGGCATTGCAGTGTGCTGAGCTGCTGGCGGCGATAAAGCTCTGAAAAAGAAGCTTTAATGCGATATAAACATGAGTTTTTGACAGATAAAAATGATACATTGGTACTTCTTCACGTGCAAAATATCCTCTATAGATGGTAAAATAAATTGACTGCTCAAGAACTGATCATTTTGATGGGAAATCAGGTACAAATTTATACAATGAATGACGCTGAGAGTATAATCTCTTCCTCTGCTTTTAATTTAACTGACCGCTTGCAAATTTTCAGCTACCTTGTCTCGTCGAACCGTGTACGTTGGTATCGTATTATCATGCGCGTTTTTCTCCAGCGCCACCGCGAACTCTACCGCTATCAGCTTACAGCGTTGGAGGTACGAGATGCAGTACGAGATAGCTTCGATCCCGAATATACGCTCGAACAGTGCCAGAACGATCTTACAGCCCTGAAAGAGTGGGGCAACATCATCACATTTTACGATTCCAGTCGCGCTACCTCGATTGCCAGTTTCCTCTCGCCGGCTCTTCTCTATCAGGCCACACCCGCCGCCATCGCCGTTGAGACCTTTCTCGATGAGCAGGCCCGTGCTAGTGCCAATAGTGGAGCCTTGCGCCAGGGTGATCTGCCCCGCCTGTGGGAGTCTTTGCAGGGTCTGGATGCCGAATTGAACATCCCCCTCCATGAATTAACGACGACGCATAGTCGTGCGATTGCTGAAGAATGGCAACGGGCCTTTGAAGTCTGGAATACAATGGCGCGTGAGGCCGCGCAGTATCTTGCAAACATGATCAATGCGGCCCAGCAATCTCGACCCGATCTGGAGGCATTTCAGTTATATAAAGCTGCTGTAGTGGCCTACGTGCACGGTTTTGCGCAGGCATTGACACAATATAGTCCGCGCATCCGTGGACAGCTTGCCGAGTGGGCAAAGGTGGGCAAACAGGAACAACTGATTGAAATTGTCGCACGCCACCTTGATCCACCCGCGCCGACACTGGAGAATCGTCCATCTCAAGAAGAATTGCTTGAGGATGCACGCAACCAGATAGATGCACTGGTCAACTGGTTCGCAGAGGGCAAAAATGCCGATTCGTTCCGTCGCAACGCTCTTGCTGAAGTGGACAAAGTGGTGCGCCGCGCCAGTGTCCTTGCATCGACGGCCCGGCCCAGCGCCAACTATGCATCCCAACTGAATACATTAGCACAACAACTCTTTGCTGCTAAAGATGGTGAAACGGCGCAGCAGCTCTTCTCGGTGGCTTTTGCCAACCTTCTGCCCATTCATCTCCCCGAAAGCCTGGCTGGTTCTCCCAGTGCTATCGCAGATACCTATCGCGTTGGCGCATGGCAAGAAGCGCCTTCGGTCAATCTGCGCCTGCGCCCAGTCAACCGTTCATCACGTGGCAACCTGCCATTGGAAGATCCGATTATTGATAACCGCACCATCCTGCGTGAGGTGATTGCGCAACATGAGACGCGGGCAAGGGAACAGCGTGCACGTTTTGCCCGTCTCTTCGCAGGAGATTACCTGGATATCGGCACCATCGGGCACATTACGCCGGAAGATCGCGGCACGCTTTTAGAGATCATTGATGCTTGCCTGGGCCAGCCGCAGAACCAGTATTCCGCACCCGATGGTTCAACCATTCATCTGTTGAATCCTATGGAGAGCGCGTTCACCATTCTCTACGGTGATGATGGCATGTTGCTCCTTCCACGCTATCGTCTGGAACGGCAGGAGAAAACGGAAGAGGCACAGGAATTTGATGACACCTTATTGTATACGAGTGGAGGATAAGTAGTGGCCGGTAACACCCTCTTACGTCGCCAATCCGCGACCGCAGATCTCATTAAAGCGCACCTTGCTCTGATGGAAAAACAGGTCATTTTATCCACACAGTCTGCTGACCTGTTTCGGCTGGTGCAACATCATTATCACCGTCTACAATCCTGGCATGATCAACATACCGGCTGGCGCATTCAGCGTAGTAGCACCGTGATTCGCCTGATCCGCCATTTGAGCGCAACGACGCCCGGTTATCTCTATGAGCGCCTGAAAGATCCGCGCGACTTTGCCTGCCTGGTCTGGACGCTCTGGTATGCAGAAAATCGCCAGCTCAGTGGACGTGGTAACGATCAACAATTTCTGTTATCACAACTTGCGGAACAGATTCAAGAACAATCATCATATGACGAGAACGTAGTCGTCTTTGATTTTCGCCGCCCGGTTGATCGTTATAGTATCCAGCGTGCCTTGCAATACCTGGAAGATCTGGGAGGCCTGCAACTGGTGGATGGGCAGACACGCGAATGGGTCGAGCAGACTCCCGATGCCGATGTTCTCTACGAATTCACAGATGTCGCCCGTTCGCTGGTTGCGGCATTAAATCCGCAGATTGTAGCCGCCGTCTCCGAGCGCCTTGCAGCAGGTTCTACCGCCTTGCAGCCAACGCGCCTGATCGAGGCGGGAGGAACGCCTCATCTTGTGCGTGCCTGGCGTGCTTTGCTGCTTGGTCCGGCGCTCTTTCGCTTCGATGATCCAGATGCCTTTGGAGCATTGTTAGAGCATGTTGATAGCATTGCCAATGAACTACTGGAGACGTTTGGCTGGCTACTTGATATTCATCGCGATTACGCCTGTATCGTGCGTGCCAGTGGTATGTCGACAGGGCCTGTAAACACGTTGACGCCATATGGAACCAACGATCAGATCGCGATGTTGCTGTGTGTTGCCATACGTGAGCAGGTCGAGTCAGGTATGTGGGCCAGTCCCGATGCCTATGGTTGTTTGCATGTCGTGACCGAAGATATGAGCGATCTTTTCTATAAAGTACGTGAGCGTCATGGAGAGCGCTGGGGGAATGAAGCCCGCAGCAAGAGTGCACGCGCCCTGCTCAACGATGTCTATCGCAAAATGCGTCAGGTGGGTATTCTGCGCGGTCCCGACGAATTTGGGAATGTATTGATCTTGCCGATCGCTGCCCGCTACTCCGCCACCTATGATCAGGAGGGACCAGATACCTCACCACGTAATCGTACGAATAAAACACCAGCTAAAAAGGAAAAGCTGGTAAAAGGTGCCCTGGCGACCGCCTTACCCGGTTTAGAAGAAGAAACGTAAATATTGTGCGAAGCGAAAAACCCGTGGAAGGGAATATATGCAGAAGACCTTTGAAGATTTAATAGCAGAGTCCGGCGCAGCCAACGGATCAAACGAAGAGAAGCTGATACGTCAGGTCGCTTCATTTGTGGATATGTTGCAGGGGCAGGCTGGTGGCCCGGTTGGCTATCGACTGCGGCGCATCATCCTGACCAATTTCTGGCTCTATGGACAACAAGAATTCGAGATCCCGCATGGCCGTCTCTTCCTGGCAGGTGAAAACGCCAGTGGCAAGTCGACTGTCTTAACCGCTGCACTCCCCCTTGGCCTTGATGGTGATCTGCGACCCAATCGCCTGGACACCTTTGGTGGGCGTGAGCGTCACATGGAATACTACGTGCTTGGTGGAGCAGAATCGGCCACGCCTTACAGTTACGAGCGGCGTACCTCATACATCGCCCTGGAGTTCGAATGGTGCGATCCTGATCATCCGCCGATTGCCGACGAGTTGCGTCAGCGTTGGGAGAACGGAGATCGCGAGGGAACTCGTTTCCTGACCATTGGCCTTAGCATTGCAGGCAATGCCAACGTCACTGATCGCATCAGGCCGTTGCGTTTCCTGATCACCGACGGTTCGCGCCTGGGCCACGATCTCGATACCCTATATGAGACAGGCACACGACATGAGAAACGTGCATATGATCATACCCGTTTCAAACAGGTGATGGAGGGGCATGGCATTATTTGCGACTCCCAGGCCGACTATGAGCGCCAGGTTGCCCGGTATCTTTTCGGTTTCCATGATGTGAAGGATTTTGAGAAGCTCATCAATCTCTTGCTTGTGCTACGCCGACCGAATCTGAGTACTGAACTCAGCTTCTCGCGTGTACACGATTATCTCAAGATGTCTCTGCGCAAGATCTCAGGTGAGACAACCTCGCGTGTGATCGGGACCATCGAGCGCATCGATTCTATTCAGAACGAGATCGAGCGCATACAGGAAGCATACGATGCTGCCGAGCGTGTCCATCGTGCTCGTCAGGTGTTGGCGCTTTCCCGTGCCCAACTGGCAGGTTGTGAATACACAGGGGCGCAATTGACGGAAGACGCTGTACAGAGCCGCGTCACACGCCTACGCAGGGATCTGGATCGAGCCAGCAATGAGCGCAATCAGTCCGAGAAGCGCATACAAGATCTACAGACCGAACAATATCAGGTGAGCGGCCAGATCAAAGCATTAGAGGCCAGCGAAGGGTTGCAGGTTGCCACGCAGCTCACCATCGCTCGCGAGCGTCAGTTGGAGACGGCGGCCCAGTTGGATCTACAAACACAAAGCCTGGATGCCACGCGTAATGGTATCAATGAAAATACAGCAGATTTGGAGCGGCAGCGCGTGCGCTTTGAGCGTATGAAGATAGAGAGTATCTCCCATGTGCGCGAGCTGCAGGGGATTGCAGGAGACGAGGCGCTCTGGGATGCGGCTGTGGTGCAATTGCAAGATGCCCAACAACAGATCGGAACTATCACCCCAGAAGCATCTATCCCGCCTGAGATGCCGGGGGCTGTAACGATGCTCATGGATGTGCAGGCCGACGAGCGCATGGATTGGTTGCGTCAGTTGGAAGCGTTGCATCAGCAGCGTGAAAAAGTAGAAACTCAGGTACAGTTTGCGCGTAGTCAGGAGACCACGCGCTTCCAGGAACTGGATGAAGCTCGTCGCCATTTCCAGACGGTACAAGATCGTGGTCACGAAGCGCAACAAAATCTCGACCGCGCATTGGAACCCTTTTTCGCTGAGAGCGAGAATGCCAGTCGTCTGGGTGAAGATTTGGAGTTGGCACAGAGTGACGACGATGAAGCACACAGCGGACATATCGTAGAGCAGTTTGCAGCCTTGATTGCTGGCTACCGACAGGCGATTGATGCGCTTGAAAGTGAATTGAGCGAAGCCGCCGATCAGGCGCAAGGTGAACTCAATGAGTTGCAGTTGCTCACCGGTGGTAAGATGCGCGAGATTGCCGAGATCAAAGCCTTATATGAGCAGAAGAAGGCCGAGCCAGAATATGTCCCGCCACGTTCGGCACGCCGTATCCAGGCCCGTGCGAAGCTGCTTGAGCATGGGATCGCCGCGCAACCACTCTATGCGTTGATCGATTTTATGCCCGATATCTCCGAAGAAGAGGCCGGTCGCATCGAATTTATGTTAGAGGATGCAGGTCTGCTTGATGCCCTCGTGATTGCACCAGAGCAAGTTGCCGCCGCTGATGCACTGCTCACCGCTGACGGCCTGGGCGATTGCCGCCTGGATATACATGCTATCCGCAATAATATTAGCGATCAGAGTCAGGGAACAAGTATTCTACATTTTGACAGTGCGCAGGACAGTCGCTGGGAAGCCGTCGCCGCTGAGATTTTGCCCTTGCTTGGAAATTATGCCAGTGCAAGTGGGGGAGTCCGCTATAGTATGCAGGCAGATGGTAACTGGACGCATGGTCTGCTCACGGGGCATGCTGGAACAGGGACCGCACGTTGTATTGGTATTGCAACACGTTTGCGGGTGAGACAGCGTGAATTAGAAGAATTGGAGCAACTGCGCGAACGCCTCGCCGCCGAATTAAAAGAACTGACTGATCGTCTGGCTTATTATGAGCAACAGTTGAGCCAGATGCAGGAGAAGCTGACGCAGTTACGCAATGTGCTGCGCACTAGCGGCATCGAAGAGGTCTATGCGGAACTGGCTCAGACGCGCATCGCGGTAGATAATGCCAGGGGAAAGTACCAGAAGGCTCGCCTACACACGCAGGAAGTGCGCCAGCAGTATAATGTGTTACTGGGTCAGCTAGAACGCGAGAGCCGTGGCATGGGTCAGTTTGTTAGTGACGTGCGGCGTGTGCAGGCCGCGTTACTGGGCATGCTCAAGCTAAAAAATCAGGCACGTACATTGCAAAATCAGCTATCTAACGTCCTGCATACCTGGGAGGAATACCAGAAAGCTCGCGTGGCACTGGAGAGAGCAAAAGCGAACGAGGTTAATGTGCTCAGCCTGTACGAGCGTGTACGTTCGCAGGCATTGCAGGCGCAGGCCGAGATGGAAGAATTGCAGCGCGTGGCTGCGTCCTCTAATGCCGAAGAATTAAGCGAACGGCTACAGATGTTGCGTGAGCGTTACGAGGCGCTCTTTGCAGAACTGGATGTAGCCAAAGCTGCGTATGTGCGCCTGGATGAGCGTGTACATAACGTGGAGAACAATCTGGCCGAGGCAGAAGGTAATCTGCAGATTGTGCAGGCTGATCGCAGCGACAAACAGGCACGTTTTGCCGAACTGCTCGGTGCCTATCGTGTTGAGCAACTGGTCGAGGCGCAGCAACTGGTCGGCGAGGGCAATTATATGCGAGCGGCTCAAAGATTGCTTGGTGGAGAACTGCGTGATGCCGATATCCCGCCGCGTAAAGAGCTGTTGGAAGGCGAATATCGCGAAGCCTATAGTGCCCTGGCCCGTACATTTACGCAAGAGCAGCCAACCTTGCTGGAATATGGGCCGGACCTGGATGACCAGGGGCACGTCATTTTCTTGAACGAAAACAAGAGCATGCCTATCGAACTGATGGAGATCCTGGGCGACCGGATTGAGATGCAGAAGACGTTGCTGGACGCCGAAGAGCGCCAATTATTCGAGAATTTCCTTTTGCAGGAGATTGCCGAAGCGATCCGTATGCACATTCTAGAGGCCGAGGAGTGGGTGCAGCAGATCAATGGCGTGCTCAGTAACCTGCCGATGATCGGTGAGCATTATTCTCTGCAATGGAAGCCGCCAGTCGAATATGATATGGCGAAGTTGGGAAGTCATCTTGCGCAGCATTATCGCCTGTTGCGCAAACCTGCCCAGGCGCTCACAAGTGAGGAGACCGAGACGCTGCTGAGTGCGTTCCGCCGTGAGATCGAATCGGTACGGTTGCGGCAACAAGAAAATCCCGATACCAATTTCATGGAAGTGTTGGAGCAAGTCTTTGACTATCGCGAATGGTTCCATTTCGATGTCTGGGTCACGCCGATTGGTGGTCAACGCCAGCGTCTGACCGATCGCGTCGCCGGAACGCGTAGTGGTGCTGAACAGCTCTTCGCACTCTACGTCCCACTCTTTGCCGCATTGGGAGCACTCTATCGCAGTGCCGCGCCCGGTGCACCGCGTTTGATGGCCCTGGACGAAGCTTTCGACAAAGTAAGTTCTACCAATACACAACGCATCATGGAATTCCTGGTTTCACAGGGTTTCCAATGGATTATGACCGGGCCGCAGGTCAGCGGAGCTGGTTCAAAGATACCGGCCAGTGCTCGCTACCTGATGATCCACGATAAAGGATCATCT
The DNA here is from genome assembly GCA_013695595.1 of Ktedonobacteraceae bacterium. Classification (GTDB taxonomy): domain Bacteria; phylum Chloroflexota; class Ktedonobacteria; order Ktedonobacterales; family Ktedonobacteraceae; genus JACDAE01. The sequence continues at coordinate 9,684 of JACDAE010000544.1, forward strand.
GTAGCAACCGCCTCGGCATCATTCTGGAGCGAAAAACACTCCAAATAAACCGTGGCATGCATGTCACAGAACCCAAAAAAATGCAAGAAGATGTATCTGGAGCAAAAAAAGCGCTAACCTTCTTCACTCAGGCCGGGCTTACCCGTCTGCTAGAAAAGGTACGCGCAAAATACATCGCCGAGGGACAGATCCGTGGTCAGGTTGTATTAGAGGAGGCGACCCCAGGAGAAAGACGTGAGATCGCCAGCTTCCTGGGCAGGCCTTCTTACCGTGACGATGTCATACGCGTACGGCTTGTCGAGATGGATCAGGCGTTGCGTGCCAGTGGTTTTGCCTGTACCCTATTAGACGTAATTACGGCATTATATCCTGATGAGCCTTTAGAGACGCGCCCAGAACGTCGTGTTGCCCATGTCCGGCATCAATCCGATTTTCGGCAGGCATTATTTGCTATCGCTTCAGCGTTCGCGGAAAATACACGTGCACAGCACTGGCT
>JACDAE010000580.1 GCA_013695595.1 Ktedonobacteraceae bacterium
GCATAGGACTCAACGCAGGTGATAATGCGTTCGATCCCACACGTACGGTCGTCTTCACCTGGCCTGACGTGCCAGCGGGTGCACCGGACAATTATCAAGCGGCGGGACAGGTAATCCCGGTGCAATCTATGTCTAATGCAACCATCCTGGCCTTCCTGGGATCTGCAACGAATGGCGCATCATCCGGAACGGCAACCATCAAATACACGGATGGCTCAACGCAGGACTTCACGCTTGGCTTCAGCGATTGGACGCTCAATGGAAATACAAACCAGCCATCTTACGGGAACGCGATCTCGTATACCACATCGTATCGCAATAATGCCCATCTGACGAATGGCAAAGATACGATACAAACGTACATCTTCTACAGCAGCGTCAATCTGGAAGCGGGTAAACAGGTTGCAAGCGTGACGCTGCCAACGACTGTTACAGGTGGACAGATGCACGTTTTCGCGGTAACGACAAAATAAAATGTAACATGTTTGTGGGGGCACGTGTGCTCTCACAAACACGTCGATTATCACCACCAATATCACATCGCAGTGGTGTAGGGGTGCCCTTTAGAAGCCCGCGTACCAACAATCAACACGGCGGGCAAGAGAAAAGAAAGAACAGGTTCTTCCTCGATATGCAAGCGTTCGCGTATGGTCGGAGAAGCATCGTGCATAGATTGCTCAATCATCGCCACCGAAGCTGGCAGGGTACGCATCCGTTGCGTCCAGGAAGGAATATCCAGGAGGATAGTCCATTCGCGTACAGTATTGATGGTAAAAGAAGCCTTACCCAGGAGATCTTTCCATTCAGAGATCCGCTGGTTACGCATATGGGAGGGATCGCGCAGGATCTCGATCTGCTCAAGAAATGCATCAGCATCCGGCTCCTCAGGCGAGATCGAATCGATCAGGAGAAGCTTGCCGCCGGGCTTGAGCACACGCGCCCATTCGTTGACGCACTGCTGCACATTGGGAAAATGGTGGGCGGCCTGCCGACAGACAACCACATCGAAGCTTTCATCAGCACAAGGTATGGCCTGGGCATCACCTTCCAGAAAACGAATATTGGATAATTGTCGTGCAGTGGCCTCCTGTTGGGCAACCTCTAGCATAGGCCGGGTAAGATCCAGCGCCACAACCTCTGAGGCATAGGGAGCCAGGGCGAACGCGGCATGACCGCCGCCAGTTGCGATATCCAGCACGCGCTCAATACCTGTAAGCGCGGCAGCTTCAACCAGCCAGGATAGATCCTGACCACTGGCATGAACTTTACTGGTGACATAATCGGCTGCCACAGCCCCGAAGTTGCGCTGGACTTGCTGAAGCTTTGCGCGTGTGACGGCATCTTGAAGTGTGTTTGGCTGATTGCTATCGGACATAGTCATTCCTTTCGTGAAGGCCAATATACATAAACAAAGTATAATAGCCATTAAAGTGCTATGTCCAATGCTTTTTTCTCTTTGTAGTGATGCCGAAAGAGCATCAGAGAAGGCTGCAATCAAGTGATACCTGGGCATCATAAAAGTGACCCTTATAAACTTGACTTTTGCTTTCTCTATAACGCAAACTAAAAACAGTTGAGATAAGAATCGAGGAAAACATGAGTTCAAACATTCCCAGACCAGTTATAGAATTTGTAGAACGTGTGACGGTCCATGTGCCTGATTCAGCTATGCTGATGGCGGACCGGGCGACACAATTTCTCTATCGCGTGACCGATGGACGCGTGGGAGGCCAGCAGTTACATTATTCTATGCTTGTGCTGAACGCTATTGGGCGCAAAAGTGGTGAGCCACGTCCACATGCGTTACTGTATTTTCGCGATGGCGAGAACCTGGTTGTATGTGCATCGAATAATGGTTCGCCAAAGCTACCCAGTTGGTATCTGAATATTCAGGCACAGCCGCGTGTCTGGGTGCAGCATGGGCGCATCAAACGGGAGGTGATTGCAGAGACGGTGACCGACGAGACGGAGCGAGCACGGCTCTGGCAGAGATTGTTACAGGTACGCCCCAACTTTGCCGAATATCAAAAGTCCACGACGCGTGTATTTCCAATGGTTGTACTGAAGCCACTCCCCGGTGAGGAAGGCAAGTTAACAAGTTTAGAAAGAAGATCGCGCATGAGCAAGTATATTTTTGATCCCGATGTCATTCAAGAGATCAGCAGGAAGCATCTTGGCGAGCAGCCCCTTGAGGAGATGTTTGCCAATATCGCCGCCGATCTGGCAGAGGCATATCCCGGCGCAATTGACCCATCGAAGCCCTGGATTTTCAATAATGCGGGTGGCGTGATGTTGCAGATGAAGTTATATCATGCTTCATTGACTGAATACATTATGATCTGGGGCACGCCAATCGGGAGTGAGGGACATACAGGCCGTCACCTGGCCGAATTCCATGATATCGTGCTGGATGGAGAGGCATGGTACTATACCGAGGGACAATTGACGCGCGACGTATATACCCCTGGTGATTATGTCTTTGTAGGCAAGGGAGAGAGTGCAGGCATGCATTATCCCGATCACGTGTGGATGATCGAGTACGCACGCGGCTCGATGCCAGCACTCTTCCCATTCGGATTAGCCGATGGCCTCTTCAGTACGCTCGACTATAAGACGTTAGGGCAAACATTGATGATCTACTTCTCGCTGCTCATGAAGAGCCTCTCGCGTGGGCAAAAGCTCATAATGGGCACAACGGTGGGATTATCCCTGATGATGTTAGCGATGCGTGGTGCGAGTGGGAAAAGACGCGGTAGACGCAAATAATACGCGAGATGATATTTCATGTAGGAGTGCGATTTTAAGCTCACCGTGCTCTACATGAGATATCACCTTATGGAAACGTCGCTCATCATAGGCTAACGTATTAAACCACCTTAGAAGAATCGAGCCAGCGGCGAATGTGCTGTGCATGATCAGAATAATGCTCGTAAGAATTATCTGCAATCGCAGCAATGATCGAGGCACCAGACCAGGATTCCGTCCAGGCAAAGCGATGCGAGGCGTTTAAATCCTCCTCCGAAAGCTTCTGAACTAGCAAGTCGATTTGCTGAATAAACTGCTGATGAGCAGTATGAAAGAGTTTCTGCACCTGCGCCAGGGAGCTATCTCGATGCTCTTGATAAATTCGGTCATTTGATTCCATTGTTGCTCATATTCTTCTGGCGGCAGCACAGGCACAGCAAAACCCGAACGAAACGATTTGGAGCGCAACCAGATCCAGCGAACGAGGTTATGCTCACTTGCAACCTCCAATATCATCGGTTGTCGATCCTTAAAGTATTTAAAATTAGAAGGATTGGCAATCGCGAAGAGGCGTGCTTCGCTCCAGGGAATACTTTGCAGACGAGGAGTTATGCCAGACACCATAATGCCATATTCGGTAAGCGACACCTACTCGCGTCCTTTTATATATAAGATGGCGTACATGATTCCAACAACAAACAACGTGACGAGCGCCCAGACGCCCAGGATAATGAGAAGTGTCCCGGCATAAATTATATGGGCATGGGGCGGAGGAGTGGGAGTCACATGTGCTTGTAGACCGAAGACGAGGCCGATAATAAAAGGTATCACAAGCGACACAAATAACGTTATTGTCATAATTGCCAGTAAGCGCCTGTTGGAGCGCATTCTGATGGTCAATGGCAAGGAAACAGCTTGAGCATTGGGCACCGGTTGTTCCGTTGCAAGGAGGCTCTGATCGCCTTGAGCGGCTGCCTGCCTCTTTTGATCAAAGCGTTTCCAGGTGCGCACGACGAAAACATAGAGAATTGCCAACACCGTCCATATAATGGGCAGACCAATGGTATTGAAGAATAAGCCAAACGAAAATTGTCCTTGCGCATTGATCGGGCCAATGCCAGTAAGGATTCTCGTGACTGCAATAAACCACTCGAAGGCTGCAAGTGCCCAATACAGGATGAGCAACCACGAGAATGTTTTGATACGAGGATCAGTCTTTACCGTTTGTTTCTGTTGAGTAAACATTGCCTGTTTCATAATTTCACCTTTATATACTCAATAAAGAAATGTTTCTCTGATGCCCCTTAATATATATGCTGATATGTGTATCACGCTTTTCCATGGGTAATAGATGCATACAGAAAAAAGCTTGAATGTATCGGAGATATCATCAAGCTTATTTTTATAGAAATCGAGCAAGGATTCTTAAAAAAGCTTCAATCAAATTCAACGGAAGATGCAGGTAAATCTCCAATCAAAGGTCTTCCTGTAGCATGTGGC
>JACDAE010000622.1 GCA_013695595.1 Ktedonobacteraceae bacterium
CTCCAGGACTTTCAACAGGCGTTCCTCGAACTCGCCGCGATACTTGGTTCCAGCTACAAGCGAACTGGCGGATAGTTCAATCAAACGTTTGTCGCGCAGTTCGGGCGGAACTTTGCCGTCAACGATGCGTTGCGCAAGCCCACCGACAATCGTCGTCTTCCCAACACCCGAATCGCCAATTAGAATAGGGTTGTTGCGATCTTTGAGCATCAGCGTTTGCATCAACTGGCGAATCTCTCTATCGCGTCCGATGAGCGGGGTGAGTTGCTTGTTGCTGGCCTGTTTCGTGAGGTCGCGGCCCAGGCGTTCCAGCACAGAGGCTCCAGCCCCCTTCGAGCTTGCCGAACCCTCCGGCCCAATTGCGTCAGGCAGTTCCTCTTGAATAACTTCAGGACTTGCTCCAACCGAGGGCACCAGTTCCAATAAGGCTCGCGCACTGCTCGACATAACCAGTTCAATTAATTGCGATGGATTAATGCCGAGTTTGGTAAGTAATTCATGTGTTACGCCATCGCCTTCGCTCAAAACGGCCTGAGCAATGGAGCGTTCATCTACGGCTGAGGAGCCTGAGTTCGCGGCATTGCGTTCGGCTGTTTGCAGGATTTCTTTGCAGCGTCGTGTGGGCAGAATGGTTGTATCGCTGGTGGCTTTTCCGTTGCCAAGGGCGAGGCGGATCACATCGCGTACCTGTTTGGGAGAAAAACCGAGGCTGCGCAAGGCATCCTGAGTACAACCTCCATCCAACTTGGTAAGAGCGATGAAGAGATGAGGCGTACCAAGGTAATCTTTATGCATACGCCGGGCTTCACCGAGCGAAAGTTCCAGAACTGCACGCAGAAAACGGCGATCGGGCGTGCCGGAGGATGGAAGGATAGGTGCCATAATTTGTGTATCTTCGAACGGATCAAGGCGTGGCTCTATGGGGCGCTCTTTATCAGAAAGAGAGCTTGCAACCAGGCGTTGCATAGGATCGCCATAGAGCATAAAGCTCATCCAGGATGTGTCATCAATATAGTGTTGTGCCATCGTCACGCGTGCTCGTCGCAACGCTTCGCCCAGGGTCACGCCATCAACCACATCCTGGTAGAAAAGCGCAGAGAACTCGGACACGCGTTGCATGCTTACCGGCCAGCGCAACACAAGCACTGAACCAGCACCTGCTTTCAACAGATTACCTGCCAGGCGCTCCATCAACTCATCACGATCTTGCTGGCTCTGTCCATTGACTCCAGAGCGTCCCGGACGTTCATCCTCAAGGCAACTCAGAAAAATGAGTGGACGTTTGGGGAGTGGCTGCAAGATCTGCTCAATGGCAGCACTATCCAGGCGCGAATTGCCAGGCAAAGCCAGCACAGGATCACCACCGCTTGTTGTCAGGGGAAGTGGCCCGGCATAATGCAGTACATGCGGCATTTCGGCATTAACGCGCATACGCATTTCCAGTTGATTCGCCTGTTGGCGATAGAGGATAATACGCGACACCGACTCTGGCAACGTAGTGCAGAGGGAAGCAACCTCCTCCTCAGCGCTAGAACGCTCTCCTGTTGGATTCACCAGGAAGAGGACCGTGAGACCTTGCGTCTCGCGTCGCCCTATCTTACGCGTTGCACGTTCGGGCAGGGAGGCACGTATCTGAGTATCTCGTTCGCGATTCGCAGAATGGAGCAGGCGCCCAATAGAAAGTGTATGACAAAGATAGCGCCCTGGTTTCGTGCTGGCATCAAACATCAGCTCCCAGGGGATATCCGGTGTATTAGTACTAATGATTAGTGTTGAGTCCAGGCGACGCAATGCCTCTTGCAGAGGTGCGGGCAGCAACGACTCAAAAAGAAAACGTCCCAGTGTGAGGAGCGAGTCATTGACAGCGCCCAGTTTGGCCGTTTGACGCTTCATTTCCATAGCAGCCAGCGAGTGCATAGACTGCGTGGCTGACTGTAAAGCACGGCGCAACCGTTCTCGCGTATCTCCATTGAGTTCGTTGCTATATTCCTGGCCCGTGGGTGCTGGACCATCGGGAAGATCCAGACGAAAACGATACCGTGTATCGGTACGTACAATACTTAACAGGGCTGGTTGTTCCATGGAAACTTCTCTTCCACAAGCATCCCAACAATCGCTACTACACGATTGCGATAAAACAAACACGAGTTCGCGGCAAAAGCAGTATACGACTTCTCTGTAACCTTGTCAATTATGGGACGATGTGCATGTTTGTTGACTCCATTAAGGAACATGTCGTGGAATTCGAGTGGGCAATTGCTGTGCTTTTCAGTTGAAACTCTGTATCCTGCGTGACAATCCCGTTATAATTCAGGCCTGCATCACTGCTGCCAACACATGTCGCGCCAGAAGGAATGACGGTCAGGTCGAGCGATGGGAACGTTGAAGCCTGACGTTGCACCAGCAGATTGTAGCTGCTCTGACCGAGCGACGGGACATACCAGGAGAGCGTCACCGTCATAGAACAATTTTTGGGGATCACTACGTATCCACCAAACATGGCCTTGCCCGGCTCATCGCTTTTTGTATTATCAGGTCGCCCGATCTGATCAATAGGATGCCATGCCCCTTGATAGGGATCACCAATCATCTGGGCGGCAGCTCCCGCGTCATACGTTCCTGTTGGGCAGACCAGCTCATGATGTGGATAGACCCCATCTGGTGGACAGGCCGCCAGTGGTCCTCCGCAGAGCGCCACTCCAGTATCAAAACCATTACCCGATAACAACTTTGCGGACTCCGGTACATAAAAGCGTATATAGTCGCGATACGTATCCAGGCCATACACAGGACCAAGCTGGTTATAGATCAACTGCATCTGTAGCGTATGGGTGGCTCCCCCTTGCGCATCCAGTTTCACCGTATCATGCACGATAGTCTGTACATATTGAGACGCCTTACTGGCACTCACGTTCGTTTGCACAATCAAAAGGCCATCATGAGTGTTTGACCGATCTATCGCAGCAGCATCGTTATACTCTTCAAGCAGGCTCTCGATCTGAGGATTGGTCATATAGATCTGAAGGTCTTTCGTCTTCAAATCGTGGAGAACCTGCACACCAAGTGAGAGCAATTCAGCAGGCGTGACATGACGTAGACGATCCATCAGGACGCTCGCGACCTGCGAGGTAAAAAGTTTACGTATATTCGGATTATTAGCCGTCACGTGCTCAATAATCTCGATCCTGCGAATACCAGCATTATCCAATTGATAGTAGTGTAATTTCTGCTCCAGATTCTCCGCAGTGATCGTTTCATTGTACTTCGGAATCTTGATCGGCCCAATGGCCTGCAAGATGTGTTCTATGAAAAAGGGTGTAAAGGTAACGACGCCATCGACGTTGCGCTTGACTTCATGCTTGTACTCTGCGATCGCGATGTGGGCAGTAGTGGGAAAATCAGCCGAAAGGTTCGAGTCGCGCAACCCCCAGTTCTCAAAAGGCCACCAGGAACGGTAAGCGGTCGGAGCCAATTGACCTACGGTGGGGCTATTGTCTGTATATTCGACGCCAGATATGTCATGGAGAGAGAAGGGACCAACACGACCACTGGTAATAGAAAGTTCACCATATTGACCAGTGAAGCCTCCGCTTGGACGCAGTTCCGCACGATCCATTGTTTGCACCAGGAATACGCGTGGCTGATCAACTCCGAGCAACCAGTTTGCAGGTCCAAGCAATTGGCG
>JACDAE010000664.1 GCA_013695595.1 Ktedonobacteraceae bacterium
TCATAGCCCCTTTCTTGATGTCACCGAAGCGCAATTCGATCGCGTCGTGGGAGTGGATCTCAAGGGAGCCTTTTTCTGTGCCCAGGCGGCGGCACGCGAGATGGTGCAGCGCAATATAGCGGGCCGTATCATCAATATTTCATCGGTTCACGAAGATCTCCCCATGCCTCAGAATGTTCCGTATTGTTGCGCCAAGGGTGGTGTACGCATGTTGATGCGCACGGCCTGCCTGGAACTGGCTCCCCACAACATCACTATCAACAATATTGGCCCCGGTGCCGTCGATACCCCGATTGATGCCGACGTGAAGGCTGATCCAGCGAAATTTAATGCCCTGCTGGCCGAGATACCGCTGCATCGCATGGGACAACCTGAAGAGATTGCGGGCCTGGCCCTTTACCTGGCTTCCGATGCCGCCGCCTATGTAACTGGTTCCACCTTTTTCATTGATGGTGGACTGATGCGTTATAGCGGCGCATTGTAGACTAGCGCACACAAAGGAGTGGGAGTCAATGATGGAAGCGTCTCAAACATCGAAAACCTATCTGCCAATCGAGGATTATGCTCTTATTGGAGATCTACACACGGTTGCCCTGGTTGGCAAGAATGGTTCCATTGACTGGTGTTGCCTGCCACGCTTCGATGCTCCAAGCATCTTCGGAGCACTGCTCGATGCGGGAAAAGGAGGCTTTTTCCGCATCGCCCCCACGACCATGGTAGGAGTCAAAAATCAACAACTCTACCTGCCAGAGACCAATATCTTGCTCACCCGCTTTCTCTCAGCCTCCGGCGTGGGCGAGATCACTGATTTTATGCCGATTAAACCCACGGGTACATCCAAACATGAGCATCATATTATTCGCTCGGTGGCTGTGATCCAGGGCTCCCTCTCGTTTACACTCATCTGTCGACCGGCCTTTAATTATGCACGTGACCCCCATGAGGCCAGTCTGTGCGCGGATGGAGCTTTCTTCCGCAGTGAGCACTTTAATCTTGGGTTGGCGTCACCACTTCCGTTGCAGCTTGATGGAGAGGGTGGAGTGCAGGTCACGTTTACCCTGAACGCAGGTCACAGCGTCCATTTCGTTCTGGAGAGTACCAGTAAAGCAAGCGACCAGAGGATGCCACCGCTGACAGAGAAACGTTACCAGATGGCGTTCAAGGACACGTTGCATTACTGGCGCAACTGGCTCTCACAGTGTCAGTACCAGGGACGTTGGCGTGAAATGGTGCAGCGTTCGGCACTGGTCTTGAAGTTGTTAACATATGCGCCCACCGGAGCGATTGTTGCAGCCGCGACCACCAGCCTGCCGGAAACCCTGGGCGGTTCACGCAACTGGGACTATCGCTACACCTGGCTGCGTGATGCATCCTTCTCTCTCTACAGCCTGCTGACCCTTGGCTTTACGCAGGAAGCCGAAGCATTTATGGGCTGGTTAAATGATCGTTGTCACGATCTTAAAGAGGGTGGAACGCTCCAACCTATGTATGGCATCGACGGCGAGCAGCAGTTGACTGAGATGACCCTCGATCATCTAGAAGGCTATCGTCAGAGCGGGCCCGTACGCATCGGCAACGGAGCATACACGCAGCAGCAGCTTGATATCTATGGAGAGATGCTGGATGCCATCTACATTTATAACAGTTATGATGCCATTTCCTATGATCTCTGGCAAAACCTTACGCGTTTACTAGAATGGCTGCAAAACCATTGGCAGGAATCCGATGAAGGCATCTGGGAGGTGCGTGGGGGACCAAAGCAGTTTTTGCATTCACGCTTGATGAGTTGGGTTGCATTTGATCGTGCCGGACGGATCGCACGCCATCGCGGCTGGCCCGCTCCACTTGACGACTGGCATCGCATCAGCACAGAGATCTATCAACAGATCATGACGCTCGGCTGGAACAAGGAAAAAGAGAGCTTTGTGCAGTATTATGGTAGCGATGCTATCGATGCCAGCGCGTTGCTGCTCATGATTACCAACTTCACCGGCTCAAAGGAACCGCGTGTCCTCTCAACCATCAAGCGCATTCAGCACGAGTTGGCCAATGGAGCATTGGTCCATCGCTATAATCCACAGAATGCGGCGGATGATGGCCTGGGCAGCGAAGAGGGAACATTCAGCGCATGCAGCTTCTGGCTGGTCGAGAATCTGGCTCGTTCCGGTCAATTAGAAGATGCACGCCTCATGCTAGAGCGCCTGCTTTCATATAGTAATCACGTTGGTCTGTATGCCGAAGAGATCAGCCAGACGGGGGAGGCGTTGGGGAATTACCCACAGGCCTTTACGCATCTGGCGCTGATTACCGCCTGCACGCATCTTGATCAGGCCCTGAATGAGCAGCAGACGCGCGTGACCGAGCCATCAAGAATGTTCTATTCCTGATTTTATAATTGCCTTAATGTTGCGTTCTCTCTATTAAGAACACTGAAAATTTATAGAGAGGAGCAACATATATTATGCGCAATATCTCTGTTTTTACTTCACATGATTCACCGCAAATGGTTGTTTCACCGAATATTAATGTGATGGGTCGTCGTGTTATTGCTACATTGCTCGATTTTATTCCCTTCGGTATCCTGATTGTGCTCGTGGACTCAACTTTTGGCATTAATCAATATCTGGCATCACTCTCACCTCTTCCTGGTATTCCTTATGCTTCCAGCACCGCCGTTGCCTGGCCGTGGCTGTATTTGATGATGATTACGTACTACACGGCGCAGGAAGCGCTTTTTAGTACAACTATTGGCAAGTCTCTTATGGGTTTGAAAGTTGTGCGGGATGATGGAAGCCCTATCACCTTCAAGAATGCACTTGTGCGCAACATTGTACGACCCATCGATGCTATCTGGTCATATCTGTTGGGGTGGATACTCGCCCTTTGTTCCTCGCGCCATCGCCGTCTGGGTGATCATCTAGCCGGAACACTGGTTGCAAGCGCGGACTCAGTACCGATGTTTTCACTGCGCCGTTCAAGCTTGTGGCTGCGCGTGGGCACCCTGGCGATCCTGTGCACCTGCTTCATCGCATTCTGTCTAAGTTTTGACTATTATGGTCGGCCATCACTGGTCGTCCACAGCCTGACCAATGTGAATGCGCCTTCACCGATTTTCACCAAGCGTGGTACTATTACTGACCTGACCTTGAGCCAGCCTATCTGGAAGGACAACACTGTCAGCTATGCCTTCACTTTTTATGCGTATCGTTCTGGTGTAATGTCGAACTGCTCTGGCAATATTACCCTCACATGGTCTGGTTTTCTCAGTGGCTGGGGGGAGTCTTCTGGTGATGCTGTCTGCAATCCCGCAGCAGCTAGCTTGAAATAAAAAAACACTGGTCAGCTTCAACTGACCAGTGGTACAATGCGAATACTCTTGTTATCGTGGAATACTACACACCTTGACGAACGCGTATCTTGCGATCAGGATTTGTCGCGGAACCAACCAGGAAGAAACCTACAATAGCGGCGATCAGGCCAGCGATAAGATGCAGGATGTGATCTCCAGCGTTCATATGCGTGATGCCCAGGAATAAGCCGTTATCATGCCCATACGAGCCAGCGGGAAAGTAGAGCGCTGGAATCACGCCGAGCACCGCCAACAGAATAAAAACGACACCAAAGACCTTGTTGAACGTGCGGAATTGACCAGTAAAAGATGAAGCAATTCCCAGCAGCCCAACTATGACGTAGAAAACATTGTGGATGGTATCAGAATCAAAGATGCCGAATATAGCCTGTACACCTGAACTGTTTTCGGCAGGTGTTACAAACCCCACCAGCCCAAGAATAAGAAAAATGATGCCGAGTCCAAGCGCACACACACGGTTGATAGACCAGCTACGCATAAGAAGTATCTCCTTATATGAAAGAGTAAATGCGGAGACAATGGAGTCGTGGTAGAACAAGGCAACACTGCTA
>JACDAE010000667.1 GCA_013695595.1 Ktedonobacteraceae bacterium
AAGGTGACGCCCCTACCCAGATGGTGATCGATTGAAGGTTGGTAGAGTAGCAGGGATTAAGCCACGCTTTCCTCTTCCTTCAATTGAGAGAATTGCTCATTATAGAGGTGTGCATATAATCCATCCACTTCAAGCAATTCCTGGTGGGTACCACGTTCCACAATCTCGCCTTTATCGACGACAAGAATGATGTCAGCGGCTAGAATAGTCGAGAGACGATGTGCGATAGCTAATGTCGTACGACCCTGCATAAGCGGCTCTAGAGCGGCCTGGATCAGGCGTTCCGAATGCGTATCAAGCGCGCTGGTGGCTTCATCCAGAATGAGAATGCGTGGATTTTTGAGGATCACGCGTGCAATAGCGATACGCTGCTTCTCGCCTCCTGAGAGTTTGTAACCACGCTCGCCCACAATCGTGTCATAGCCTTCATCCAGTTCCATAATGCGATCATGGATCGCAGCGGCCCGCGCGGCAGCGATAACCTCTTCGTCGGTGGCATCCTGGCGTGCATAGAGCAGATTTTCGCGTACAGAAGCATGGAAAAGGTAGGTTTCCTGTGTTACAACGCCAATCAACTGACCAAGCGAAGCAAGCGTTACATCTTTAACATTATGTCCATCGATCTTAATGGTCCCGCTATCGGCCTCGTAGAGACGTGGAACAAGATAGGTAATCGTCGTTTTCCCCGCGCCACTGGGACCAACCAGAGCGGCCAGTTGGCCGGGTTTGATATCGAACGAGATATCATGCAATGTCGGGCGTCCCTCCACGGGCTCCTCACTCATCAAAGGAACAGCCGATGGTACAGAGAAAGACCGTTGTGCCTCACCCTTGCCTTCACCGTTTGTCTCTTTCGGTATCAGACCGCTCGGCAGCTTTGCCTCATCCCGTTTGTAGGTAAATGAGACGTTGTCGAAGGTTACCTCGCCACGTGCATTCTCAGCATCCAGAACAAAAGCGTCAGGAGCATCTTGAATATCGACCGGAATATCGAGATATTCAAAGATGCGATCAAACAATGCCAGCGCACCCTGGATATCTACCTGTACCTGCAACAACTGTCCCAGAGGGAAGAAGATTCTGCTTTGCAAGGTGGTAAAAGCAACAATAGTACCGAGCGTTATTCCTGCACCAAAGATGCTCTGGTGATTGATAATCTGCAAGCCAGCTACCAAATAAACGAAAACTGGCATAATAGAAAAAAACGTGCCAATGAACATAAAGAACCAACGTCCAATCAACTGCTGACGTATTTCCAGGTTTGTAAGGTTCTGATTCTCCTTCTCGAACTGTTCCAAAGCGTATTTCTGACGACTAAAGGTCTTTATAAGTAGGATACCGCTTACCGAGAGAGTTTCTTGCATCATAGCGCTAAGAGAGGCCATACTTTGCTGTGTTTCTTTGCTGGTTATGCGTCGTACATTACCAACCTTGTAGGTAAACCAGAGAAAAAGAGGGAGCAGGCCAAGCGAGATAAGTGTCAATGGCCGACTGAGGAGAAGCATAGCGATAACTGTGCTAAGTACTGTTGCTATGTTAGAGACAATGGTGGTAGCTGTATTTGTTACAACTCCTTCAACACCACCTACGTCGTTTGAGAGACGAGATTGGATCTCACCAGTGCGCGTTGCTGTAAAGAAGCGCAGCGACATGCTTTGTAAGTGAGAATAGAGCTTGTTGCGGAAGTCACGCATCACATTCTGGCCAACGACGTTATTAAGGTATGTCTGTCCAACGCCTATGAGGCCTGATATGATGGGGGTGATTATCATAATAATTACATAAAAGATAAGAAGCGAGGCGTTACGCTTTCCGATAGCATCATCAAAAATACGCTGGATCAGAAGTGGATTTACCAACCCTAGGACTGTCGTAAGCAGAATCGCAATCAGAACTAGTATAACCTGTGGTATATAAGGTTTAAATGCCGCGGCTACGCGTCTAGCTGTACGTGCATCGGTCTTGCGCCCACGTTTTTTTTGTTCTTCTAAGTAGGTGGATATACCCCCACCCATGCCGTGAAATCCCATGTGTACTCCTATTTTAAGCTCTTTATGTCACTAATGCAGTGTTACGTCACGCGTGATAAAAAGCTTGTATAAACGAAGATAGATATTTTACTCTTTAAAATACCATAGAATGGTAAAAGGTTGCAGAGGAGAGCTCTCAAAGAGAATACAAAGTAATGTACTCTTAATAGGAGAGAACAATTCGCCGTACCTTTTCCATTCCTAAAAAGGATGGGAATATATAAGTGGCAATGGTTAAGAGGACTGTCCCAGATCCGTAGTTTCTTCTGACAGGCAGATGCGTTGCAGAAGACCTGCCAGGAGCGCACCTCTGATTGGAAGAGAATCCATATGCAGGAACTCGCGGCTCAGATTATGCATGCCACCACCGCTAGGACCAAGGCTATCGAGGGTTGGAAGTCCCATCTCCATCAACAGATTGGCATCGGAAAGCCCACCTTTACGCTCAGGCATGATATGGAGGCCCAATGCTTCACCTTCAGCTTGAGCCATTGAGAGGATGTGCATTACTTGCGGAGTTGGTTCATAAGGCTGCCGGCCACCGGGCTGACGCATCAGGCGCGTATAGGTCTCTGGCACACTACACCCCGAAGCGATCTGTTCAAGAGCAGTAGCCGCCTGTTGGAGACCCTTTTCATGAAATGAGCGTACCGAGATATAGCAACTCGCCAGATCAGGAACAACATTCATCGTTTCTGTGCTGCTGATACGCGTGATATTAAACGTGACACCGGGGAAAAGAGAATGGAGACCATGGATCGCGAGAATTTTATGGGCCAGTTCGACCACAGCCGAGCGCCCTTTATGTGGTTCGGCACCAGAATGTGCAGGTACACCATGCACTTCGAGGAGATACTTATCTGATCCTTTACGGGCGTGCGTTAATATTTCCGCTGAACGGGCAGATTCGAGCACCAGGCCAGTCTGAAATTGCGGAGCCAGTTCACTCAAAAGAGGCGAGCTACCAGGAGAGCCAACTTCTTCGTCATTATTAAAAACCACACACAGTTCATTATAATAATCGAAGTCCTCCTCAGCCAATGCTTTTAGCGCTGCGATGGACATAACAACACCACACTTCATATCGATCACACCGGGTCCATAGGCGATACCATCGCGAATGGTAAATGGTTGTTGCTGAACCGAACCGGGAGCATAAACGGTATCGACATGGCCGACCAACAGGATGCGTGCTGATCCCGTCCCATTACGTCTGGCGACGAGATTATTGCCAAAGCCTTCAGAGAAATGGAGAGTCACATCAAAACCAACATCGCGCAACCACTGTGCTACATACGACATAATGTGATTGACACCTTCGACCTGACCCGTACCTGAATCAATATTCACCAACATTTCCAGACGCGTCTGCATCTCATCTTGGGAGGCCAGTAAGCGTGGTAGATAGATTTGTGCATATGTTGGGGACGCATATGGAATTTGTGGCATGGAAGTATGTCCTTTAAACTGGGAGACATTGCTCTTGTTCTATTGTACCACAAGCGTAGTGATTATACCTCGACCTTTTTCCTCAACCTCTTATAAGCAATACACAAATGGGCAGCATAGAGGCCCCGTTGTGCTGGCTCCGTAGGTAGAGCGCGATGATAATCACGTAAACGAATACCTTCGGTGGAGAGAGATTGCTCCAGCAGAGTTGGGGGGGCATTGAAATCAGAAATGTTTGCCAGATCGGTCAGGAGAGCGGCACGTTGTTGGGGAGGAAATTGAGCGACAACTTGAGCAGCCATCACAATTGTCGTACAGAATATGAGATGGTCAAGAGCGATCTCTGCAGGATCAACCACATCCTGAATAGCGAAGGAAAGTTGCTCAGACTCATCATTTTGAAAGGGGCGGACAAGCACCTGATCTTTACGACGACGATCACGAAAATAGTTCTGTGCAATAACTTTACATAAAGATTTAAGAGAAACCACAGGCTGAACTTTCCCCTGACTTGCACGTTGTGTATATTTGAAGGTGCGCAAAAGCGCTTCCTGCACGATATCTTCTGCAACTTCTTTCTGCTGACCACGCCAGCAAGATACATCGGCGTACATGACCCATTTCTCGACTATAGGAAGCAGCCATACGAAAAGGTCATGCCATGTTTGCTCGTCGTATATAGATGCAGTTTCAGCGCAAGAGTTGGCAGTTTTCAGCATGCGAGAAGGCCTCCAAAAGAATACCCTATATGTGTTCACTCAGCATGTGAGCAAGCTATGTTCTTTAGTATATTCGTTCTATACCTATCTATATATCGCAACTTTCTTCATATATCATGAAGAAATCTAAGAAAATCTCGCTTGTAGGAGGTTAGTTCTGTTACCTAAGAGCAATAGTACCTGAACACAAGAACTTTGTCAATGAAAGAAAAAAGAAGATCAGTGAAAAAGGGGTGCGTTCTGAAATTCCAGGAAGTAGGTACAAATTTTGTTGACAATACAGATGCACGTAATTTACAATGAGTAGGCCATACGAAGAATACTATATTTCTGGAAGCAGATACTTTTGTATTTGTCGATATGACCTTTCATTTCCACAAGTCCACAAGTCCACAGCTATACAAATATGTGGATGTATGTTACTATTAAGCGTGTACCAGGACTCCGAGTGTGTGTGTTATGTTTTTTGGGGAGACGGAGATGGATGAGCGAAGCTTGCAAAGCATCAAAGAACATCTTCAACACGAGGATACTCAGAAGCGAATTCTGCAACATATCCAGAAGGGGCGAGCTGAAGCAACGGTGACTATCAGTCGTGCGGCAGAATTGTTTGAGTTTACTGAGAACAAGTTGCGTGATTGGGAGAAGTATGGCTTTCTCAATCCTCTTCGCCCAGTTGGACCAATGGGCAGACGCTTATATACCCTGCGCGATCTGGATAAGCTAGCGATTATTCGCGAACTGATCGATGCGGGATATGCTCCAGGTGATATTCCTCCAGATATTGATCAGCTCTGGTCTTCGGCCTACTTTCCAGGCCAGGGAGCAGAGAATGGAGACTACTGGAACCGTGCATGGCGGCAGAACAGACTCAATGATTTGCCTATTAATGAACGCATAGAGCGAGCACATAACGCAGCCACATTCCGTTATTTTGCTTCACGTGTTCTGCGTTTAGCGTTGCTGTTAATCTGCGAAGACATACCAAATACACAAGCAGGCCTCTTATTGCCACTTGAAGCAGAAGCGGATACGACATCTTTGCGGCGTATAGAAGACATAACGAAGCTAGGTGAAACATTAGTTGGTTGGTTAGATCAGGCCCATTCCTCCTATACGCTTTTGACCTCAACACCTTCATTTGAATACACTTCTGATTATCGATTACATCCGTTGCAGGCAATGAAAGCAGGCATTGTTCAGGAGAATACTCCAAAGGATGCCACGTTAATTGTTGTACCAAGGGAAACGCGAGCACTGACATTGGGAACCGACACGGTTGAGGCTATTCGCTTACTTTTGCGACCTCTCTATGAAGATCTACAAAGTATTCATCAATGTTTCGGTTCTGGGATGCGTGATGTATCAGAACCGGCAACAGACTTAAGCAGCAGTGCAAAATACGAGGACGACATTCTCAATGGAATGGCCGAGCTTATAGTACAACTAGGTGGTATGAATGAAGAGGGGCATGAGCGCTGGCGCTTTTGTTGTATTCTGCTACCAGATCATCCTACTTCTATCCTCTCACTACAACAACGCAGTCTTGTTGTGCGAGCCCAGAGTAAGCATGCACCACATCGGGTTGGTATCACGACACTCTCTTCCCAACCACCAGCAACAGGACTGTGCCTGAGAGCCTTTCAAAGTGGGCATATTATGTATCTACCAACAATTTCGCCTGTAGATACAACCATTGCCTTGCGTGAATTGGAGGAGCCAATAGGCTCAGCAATAGCACTATCTATAGAAGACAATGATGGTATTTCCATCGGAGTCATCTATGTCGTCTCTGAGTATTCTCAAGCATTTTCCCAGAATGAACAGCGTGTATTAAGAATCGTTGGAAAAATGATTGGAGAATTGCTCAATACCTATCTTGTGCGCCTGCGAGCGGTGGGAAAATTGAGAGATCTTATGACTCATCCGCAATATGTAGATACACATTTTAAAGACTTCTTGTCGGAAAATGAATTTATTCGTGATATCGAGGCTATTCTTAGTGAAGTACAGGAGAGAAATGATCCATTGAGGGAAGTTGTTTCATTTATTGCGATAGATGTTGACAATCAAAGCAGCCTTGCAAACCATTACGGGGATCAAATGGCCAGGGACCTGGTAAGAACGGTGGGACAGCGTATTCATGGCCAGTTGCGTGCATTTAAAGATGACGCAGCCTACGAGCTTTATCATATTGATGCAGACAGATTTTACATTGTCCTGAAAGGATTATCTCTGGAGCAGGCTCGTGCGAAAGCTGAACTACTTCGGCAAGTACTCAGTACCACCTACCAGATCGATCCTCTACGAATGCCTGCCGGGCAACCCACATCGCCAGAACATATGATTATGTTCTCGAATATTAGCGTGCGCCTGGGAGTGGCATGTTATTACTACTGGAAACTCAAAGAGGTCCTTTTGCGTTGCCCATCTGCGACGGCGATCGTTGAAACACGTATGCAGATTATGGGGTTTCTGGAAGAAGTACTTGATCTAGGCAAACGTGAAGGGGGGAATGTTGTTATGAGTTGGGAGCCGAACATTCGAGGATTTGTGCGTATTTCCCCGTTAAAATAAAAACTATTTCTAAACATTTACCTACACTCTTTCTTTTCTCTTACAGCAAGTAGCCTTTATAACCTAATTTTCGGAAATTTGTATAACCCCCCGCTGTTTTTCCTGTATACTGAAGGTGTAGAGAAAAGCTAAACGCATCCTTTGCAGTAGCTTGCATTCCTCCTGCTTAAAAATAAGCAAATAAGCAATTTTTGCTCAATAGATATAAAAATCACAACGTAATTACGGATGCAGAGCAGAAATAAGTACAATGGCGGTACCTGTGGTGCAAGGTCGATATTACATCCGTGAGGGGCGCGAAGAATCGCGCCCCTCTCCTGTTACGTAATTTGGAGATACCTGGAGCTTTATTTGTGAAGCATAGAGGCAACATGACGAGCATGCCAAAGAATAAAATAAACGTTAGCTGGCAGGAGTGTTCTATATGAGCGCGAAAGTTTTTGTTCTGGGGCGACCCGGAAGTGGTAAATCGACCGCCGCCAGACAGGTGAAGCGATTCCTTATGCAAAGAGAATGGACCACCAGGCACATTAATGACTACGAAATCTTACGTAAAATGTTTCTGGCTGATACACAGCAGATCAGGTTTCGACCCACAGAGCATAATGGCTTTGATGCAATTGATCTTACGGTCATGAATATCGCTCTTCAGGAAGTAGAAGCAGAAGCACATCCATGTTTATCGGCAACGGATCTGGTGACGATCGAGTTTGCACGTAATGACTACCGCGAGGCATTGCAACAATTTACGCCATCGTTTCTTAAAGATGCCTACTTCCTTTTCCTGGATGCAGATATAGAGACCTGTTTACAACGCGTACATGAACGCGTCCTCCATTCAAAGTCGATCGATGATCACCCTTCTTTCTCAGATACCATCTTTAGAAACTACTACCAGAAAGAAAATGGAGCTTATATGGCAGCCTGCCTACAAAAAGAGTTTTCTTTACATAAACATGTAAAAGTCATCAATAATACAGGCTCATTGAATGACTTTAAACATAGTGTTGAGCAATTTGCACACGAGATTTTCAATCAAGAAACGCGTTGCACATTTCTTACGGATAGGGCTATCCACGCAGGATTATTGACAGAATAAGAAAAGATTTGCGAACGTTAAGGGAGATGCTCCCATTCCATTGCATCTCTCTTAACGTTCGTCTTTTGTAAGCGTTCCTGGCCCAATTAATTCGCACACCTGTGTAAAGGTACTATTTCGTTATCTAGATGCTAGCATAATGTTTCTGTACGAAAAATCATAATCATAAGAATAATATATATATCTATTCATTTTTACATAATATATTTGCAATTACGCGAAAAATGTGTTACGATACTACGCGCATTACTAAATTTTATAAAAAGTGCGAATAGCTGGACAGGGAAGGCCTGTTGTCGCACCGGATAATTTACAACATCAAAGGAGTGAGAGGAATGTTAAAGGATATAAGGTGTAGTTGGTATGGGTGCGAAAGTTTTTGTGTTAGGGCGTCCGGGGAGTGGCAAATCGACGGTGGCTCGTCACATGATCGAGTTAGCGGGCCGGAGGGGTTATCAATCTCTTTTTGTACAGGATTATGATATTTTGTACAAAATGTTTGTAAATGACAAGAAACATGAACGGTTTCGTCCCGCGGATCGTGGCGGTTTCGATGTTATCGATTACACTGTATTAGATACTGCGTTACAGCAGATGGAAAAAGAGATAGAAGATGTGCTCGCCCTTAAAAATATCGACATGGTATGTATCGAATTTGCACGCAATGATTATCGTGCTGCACTACATCTATTTAGCCCTCTGTTTTTGCATAATGCTTACTTTTTCTTTATCGACTCTGATCTGGAATTTTGTATTCAGCGTGTTCAGGCAAGGGTGACCGATCCTCCGCTTCCTGATCATCATTTTGTTTCGGAACATGTTATGCGCACATACTACAATAATAATAATTGGGAATATATGTCCCAGCAGTATAAGAAAGAATGCACGTATTGTGAGGAGGTTGTGGCGATTCGCAATGATGGACCATTATCTGTATTAATAGATGAAGTCGACGACTTTGCTGAAAGAATTTTCCAGCGAGAGTTTGTGAGACTACTCGCTGGAAATAGAACTGGCAGCCCATCTGCCTTTCCTACACAGCGTTGATTACACAGTATTCTTTCTGGCTAAAAGCTTAGGGCTTCCAGAAAGGAGCATTTTGTGATACAGTAAAGGAGACGTGTACTCACAGGTATTTTCACTTGACCTTTCAGGGTTTCGTGTGTCTACTTTCCTCTAGAGGCAGCAGAAGGCATGTCCTTTCACAACCCATTTGAGGGTACTGAAATTAGTAGTTGATCAGGAGGCTGGGCCGAGTGGCATCAACACGTACTCCCTTTGACAAATTGACCCCTATTCATCCGAAGCGGCGCATCACTCTAGAAACTGGAGCGACGCCAATTGCTACACGCCTGATAGACTTGCTCATACCGGTGGGCTTTGGCCAGCGTGCACTTGTTGTTGCACCACCAAAAGCGGGCAAGACGACGATTCTGCGCCAGATTGCAACAGCAATCCTTACGAATTCTCCGCAGACCCGTTTATTTCTCTGCCTGGTGGACGAGCGTCCCGAAGAGGTAACTGAATGGCGTACGGAAGTACAGGGGCCCGCTGTGAGACTCTATGCCTCCAGCTTCGATCAAGCGGCATCAAAACATGGACCTATTGTAGAACGTGCACTGCAAGACGCGAGGCGTGAAGTAGAACAAGGACATGATGTAGTAATCCTCCTCGACTCACTCACGCGCCTGGCTCGTGCTCATAACATGAGTACCGATATGTGGAGCGGGCCACGCAATCAACGTGGTGGCTTTGGAAGTCGTACGCTCTCTGGTGGTATCGATGCTCACGCTCTAGAGATCGGGCGTCGCGTTTTTGGTGCAGCACGTACCCTTGAGGAAGGGGGCAGCCTGACCATTGTCGCCAGTTGTCTCGTTGAAACAGGAAGTCGCCTGGATGAAGTCGTATATGAAGAATTTAAAGGTACTGGCAACCTGGAAATCCGTCTCTCACGCGAATTAGCTGACCGCCGTATCTTTCCTGCCATCGATGTCAATGTCTCTAGCACGCGTCAGGAAGATCGTCTGCTTTCTGCGGACGAACTACGCGCCATGTCCATCATACGTCGACGCATGGCCGATCTTCCCAAACGTGATGGCGCAGAACAGGTCGTGCGCCTTTTCGAAAAGACACATTCTAACGCACAACTGGTGGAAGCTATCGTCAAACAAGGCTAACCTGGTTATATCGAAGGCACCTGATCTCTCCATATTGGATGTCGCCTGTTTCTTTCGTCTATTACAATAAGACTGTCGTTTTAAAAATAGCAAAATGGAAGGTGAACTTATGCGTTGCCCCTATTGTGGAGGTATCAATTCAGATCAAGCACAATTTTGTGTTCGCTGTGGTAGAGATATGTCGATAAAACCTCCAGTGCAGGCCACTACACCGCGTTCAAGGGCACCCTATCCGACACCACCACCATCTTATCCCGCACCACGCCAACCTTCTCAGGGGCAGGGATATCCCAGGCCGGGAGTCCCTCAACCTCAACAACCTCGACAGCCTGCACCACCACCCGTTCCACCTCGACGTGCACCAGAGGCTCAAATGAACCCTGTTCCAACTCCTATACCCACAGGACCAGAGCCTCCAACTTCCTTTCCACCACATACAATGCAACAACTCAAAACTCTTGTACAGGGAGCACTCAATTACACTGTTGAACATGAAGAAGAGAACGTTGGACGCAAGAAGACGATCCGTATCCTTTATCAGCGTTGTACACCCTGGCAGCAGGTAGCCACTTTACTGAAAGCATTGCAAGAGCATCAATCAGACAAGTTTAATACCATCATTATCCAGGGGATTTATAGCAAGGAAAGCAGCATATATGGATTTACAAATGGTCAGATTCAGTTCGATCGCAATGTGCGCCTGGGAAGCCAGGTTATGCATCGTTACCAGATCGAGACAGGCAATGGCTTTGAAACTGACTCTGTACGCATCGTTTTATCAGAATAAGTAGGACCACTCTATGCAAGCAAGCGAATTGATTCGGAAAAAGCGCGATGGGGAGGAACTTAGCACAACCGAGATTGATTGGTTGATTGAACAATATACCCAGGGAACCATTCCTGATTACCAGATGTCAGCCTGGTTGATGGCCGTTTATTGGCGCGGAATGACCACACGCGAGATCAGCGATCTGACCCTGGCGATGGCTCATTCTGGTGAAGAGCTTCATGTGCGTGAGACGATTTCGCCCGTCATAGATAAACATAGCACTGGCGGCGTTGGCGACAAAATAACACTGGTGGTTGCCCCCCTGGTTGCAGCATGTGGGGTTGCCGTTGGCAAAATGACAGGGCGAGGCCTTGGACATACAGGTGGAACCATTGATAAACTCGAAGCTATTCCAGGCTTTCGCTCTGAACTCTCCCGATCCGAATTTATGCATATATTATTGAAGCACAATATAGTACTAGCTGGACAATCAACTGATCTGGCCCCTGCTGACGGTAAGCTTTATGCCCTGCGCGATGTAACAGGAACTGTCGAGAGCATTCCATTGATTGCCGCCAGCATCATGAGTAAAAAGCTGGCTATAGGCTGCTCACATCTTCTGCTGGATGTCAAATTCGGTTCTGGCGCGTTTATGAAAACACCTGAGCGTGCCCGCGAATTGGCGACAACAATGGTAGATATCGGGCGAAATGCACATATGCAGACAACAGCGGCTATTACGTCCATGCAACAACCTTTGGGGCATGCCGTTGGTAATGCCCTGGAATTAATTGAAGCCATAGCTATTTTGCAGGGCCATGGTCCTCAGGATATCGCAGATCTCTGCTACCATGAGGTCGCGGAATTATTGGTAATGACCGGAAAAGCAGCCGATATAAAAGCGGCCACTCAGGTCGTTAAGCAGGCGGTACATAGTGGAGCGGGCATCGCGAAACTGACCGAAGTCGTTGCGGCCCAGGGGGGCAATCCCCATTACATTGAGCAGCCTCACCTCTTTCCATCTGCCCCTGTACAAAGCCTCCTTCTTGCCCCACATAGCGCTTATATTGCAGGTATTCATGCAGAACAAATCGGCTTTATCAGCATGCGACTGGGTGGCGGACGTTTCAAGAAAGATGAACAGATTGATACACGGACAGGACTGGTACTCCACGCCAAAATCGGCGACTATCTTCAAGCAGGGGATCCTCTGGTTGATGTCCATGCCCGCAACATGACTGATGTAGACGCAATCAGAGACGATCTTCTCCGCTGCTACACCTGGAGTGATGCTTCTATACGTCCTGATCCATTGGTTTATGAGATCATTCATCCTTGGACGTTTGCTTGTGACACAACTATACTATAAAAAGTTGTCGTCTACTTGTCCTGTAGATTTACTTTCCCTACACATAATTTTTGTGCATACTTATCGTACACAAGAACATTGAAACAGAAACACGCAAAGATTGTTATTTTGGAGAAGTGTCATGTTCACTCAAGAACAAGCTATCGCATTGCGCGATATGATTTGTAAAGAAGCCCCTTATTTGGATGTACAAATTCAGGCTGAAGCACCTCCACTTACATATAAGTATTATCTGATTGTCTCTCAACAGGGAAAATTACGTTTCGTTGTACGTGATGAAGCCCAATGGCAGGAGCGTAAACATCTTGTTATATCTTGAATAGCTTCACATGTTTTATCCGCGCGGCCATTTTTTCCCTAGCCAGCGTCCCACACTATTATGCCACCTTTTAGCGGTTACATCGTCACGTTCACGATTTCCTCGTTCTACTTGCTCCATTGCTTCCCGATGGATGCCCATACGAAGAGCATTGTGTGGAAACATGCGTAGCATAAGCATATTTACGTATTTTCCTGGAAGCGAATATATAAGTGGTTTCATGAGACGGTAGAGCGTGTAAGAAGCCGATTGACGACCAAGTTGTACCCACGCAGTAATCCAACCAAGCATCTCAGTTGGTGTAAGTGTTTTGAGCGCAAGGCTGTAGATTTTGGGATAGTAGCCGGGTGTCTTTAACACAACACGTGTATAGTCGCGCCAACTAATACGATCTTTGAAGAAAGCATTGGTAACTGTCGGCCCAAGATCATTGAGAACTTTACTGAAGACATTCAATGTTTCGTTTACCTGATAGGCTGGTTCAAGGTGATCTGGTCTGGCAATCATGAATTTACTGAATGCACGAGCCACGGCTGGAACGGCCTCTGATGCACGAATGGAATTGAGGTCTTGTGCACTCAAACAATTATTTTCCAGGGCAATATTGAGTAAGGTAGTAATACGCTTCAAGTTGCGTACATACGAGCCAAAACCGCAAAATGTCAGGGGCGACTGGAAAGCTGCGGCATCCCCCAACGAGAGCACACGATCATAAGCCAGTACTTTTTGCTCGCGTTGCCAGGGAAGGGTAATATTGTAACCAGCCGGAATAAAACCATACACAGGTTTGAGGATTTCAACGTTACTGGTATCTTTATAGCTGGGCAATAACGCAAAAAAGTCGTTGAAAAGTTCCAGCAGGTCGACGCGCTGCCCTGCTTCTGCATAATAAAAGAGATAAATAGCAACCTGATCGGCAACACCGGGAAAAGCTTCCCAGATTAGTTGATGGCCGTTATGGGCATCCTCACTGGTAACGAGCACTTCACCTATCGCAGGATCAATTGCATCGGGCGTGTTCCCCTGTTTATATCCTCGTGCCACAGTTCCAACAGTCGGACACACAAGCGAGAAGGGTTGCCCACAATTGAGCTGACAGGCAATCGGTGATGTTGAACCCATACCATCAATCAGGAGATGTGCTTCATAACTATGCTGCTCGCCTGTGTTGGTACTAACATCGACGATAACACCCGTGGATGGCTGTACAGCGGCACGGGCAAAAGTCGTATTGTGCAATACACTATTGGGCAATCCATTAAGCGGGTGTCGTTGCAGAATCTTTTGCATACATAACGCGGTTAATTTCTCCGCATCAATGGCGATGTTGAGGACATCTTTCAAATGCAATTCAGCGGCTGCAACCTGGATATGTGCGG
The DNA here is from genome assembly GCA_013695595.1 of Ktedonobacteraceae bacterium. Lineage (GTDB taxonomy): Bacteria > Chloroflexota > Ktedonobacteria > Ktedonobacterales > Ktedonobacteraceae > JACDAE01. The sequence continues at coordinate 13,888 of JACDAE010000667.1, forward strand.
GATGAAAGCGTACCAGGCCATCGCTATATTCACGCTGAATCACGGTTTCTAATTCGGCAGGTGTCAGCAATCCTACATCGAGCAGCTCTTGCAGTTCCTGCCGTGAGATATTCCATTCGCGATGCACAGCCCCCACGGTGAAGCGATCAAAGACCAGTACCCTCAATCCATAACGTAGCGTCATAACGGCTGCGTTAAGCAGATTGAGGCCACCTCCAGCGTAGATGATATCAAATGTATCGACAGCAGGAAGGGGATGGCGTTCCTCGCTGACGACGACTTCAGTATATGTACGCGAGGCACCTGAGAGCAGCATATTCTGCCATGCGTTATTGAGATCTTGCAAGCGGTGCAGGTGCATATCACCTTGAGGGATACCTGCGAATGCCGCTGCAAGGTGCGGATATTGAATGGAGAGCTGCTCCAGATACGTCTGCATAAGCTAATGTTCCTTTAAAAACGTAGTGACGGCATCTTCATATTGCGCGAACTGATCCCGACGGATATTATGACCAGCTCCGGCAATGTGGATAACCTTACCATCTTTCCATAAGTGAGACGCTTCCCGTGCCACTTCTGGGGTAACAATTGCTCCTTTTTCTGGATCACTGGTAATCAAGAGGATCGGGCAGAGAATATTCTGGACAACCTTGCGCCACGGGATTGAGGGGGTGTTATATCTGAACACATCGAGATTAAACTGCGCTTTTGCATCCGCCCAGGGAATCTGTTCTTCCTCGGCCCAGGTTGGATTTTCAATACGGGCTATCTTTAAGCGCTCTTCACGTGTCTGATTTTTGAGGGGTGCCACCCATTTGTACCAGGGATGCGCAGATGGTTCCTGTAATTGCTCCTCACCATCATGATCCAGAGATGCTACATCTGGCGCAAGCCATGCAGGATCCTCCAATATGATCGCACGAATAAGATCTGGATGCTGAGAGGCAACGACAGCAGCAGTTCCAGCTCCCATTGAGTGACCAAGGAGAAAGAGCCGATTGAGGCTCAGAGCCTGAATAAAGCTGGCCGTATCATCAGCTCGTAATTGTGTAGAGAAACCAGTCGTCGGGCCTTCAGAGAGGCCGTGGCCGCGTGTATCAACCATAATCACATCATAATCTGGCTCTAATACACGAGCGACACGCGTCCAACACTGAGCGCTATCAGTAAAACCGTGCAGAAGCACGATAGGAGGCTTCTCACCGCCTGTACGATAGTAATGAAGTGAGATATCGTTCGCCTTAATAGAACTCTCAGACAATGTTGACATAATAACCTCCTGCTCTTATTGTCTGTATTTCCCTCAACCTATCTGACTACCTTGCCTCTTGAACGGTAAAAATGAAAAGCTTGCAACAAGAAAAAAATCTCTTGACGAGCAAATACTTTTCTGCTATACTTGTCTCGTTCCAAATTAGCGGGGTGTAGCGCAGCCCGGTAGCGCACTACAATGGGGTTGTAGTGGTCGGAGGTTCAAATCCTCTCACCCCGACCAGCGGTGGCAGTTCTGTCGCCGCTTTTTTCATACCCTTTTGCTCCATCATACCACCAATCCTCCCTTTCAGGCTTTCTTCACCGCAGTAATCAATGCAGCCCCTGGTGTGATCAAACGATGATTGCGTACCTGTTCCATGCCCGCCAGTTCCAACCATTCCTTCACCGTCTGAAACGGATAACACGTCCCACCAACAGTAACCATCGTTAGAGCCATAAACTGAACCATCAAAGAGGCCAGGCGGGATCCGTGCGTTTGATCCGTAACCTGATCGACAAAAACCAGGATACCACCTGGACGAAGCGTTTGCACAACTTTCGCCAGCGTAGCCTGGTTTAACTCAGGCTGCAGAAGGTGTGCGATATGAAAGTACAATGCAATATCAAAGGGATCAGAGAAAAGCGTTGGGAAATCATCCTGGACAATGTTAGCTTCAATAAAGCTCAACTTATCTACCATTTTCATATGTTTAGCAGTACGTATTCCAGCCTCAATACCTGGTTGAATATCCATAATCGTTGCATGCATGCGTGGATTTTTGCGACAAAATAGCACGCTATACGCAGCATGCGAACCTCCCACATCCAGCAGACGCGTGGCATTGGGAGGCATAGATACACGACTGATAATCTCACTCCCTAATGCAGTAGCCAGGGACGCCAGGCCAGCATAGTGGCGAGCTAGCAATATCTGATTTTCAGGCAAACTAGCGTCTTCCTCATAAGGCATACGTATAACCTGCGCGTCAGTATGAATTACTTCTGAGAGATGGTCCCAGATAGCAACAATATCAGGGCTATGCAAAATATAGGGAGCGATGCTCACCGGTGAGCTACTGAGCAGCCAGCGGCGCGTCATACGTGTGTTAGAATAGGTATTCTGACGATAATGCAAGTAGCCAGCCGAAACAAGTAATTGCAATAATAATTGTAATCCCTGTGGATGACAATTCAGTTTTTCTGCCAGCACCTGCAAAGTTAACCTCTGTTTACCCAGGACATCGAAGACTTCCAACTCACAGGCGGTGACCAGGATCTTCGCAATACCAGGAGCCAGAGGAGTATCAAAAAGTGGAGTCGGCAAAATGTTCAGGCGGGATAGCATGTATTCAAGAGGAGTAAGACGCAAAGGCACTACTTACACACCTTTCACTAATGGAGAGTTCACGTTGTCACAGACAGCATAGCAAAATATTGTGGTAATCACAATGGATCATACCAGCACAGCCAGCAACCAGCCAGTAACCAGAACAAGGCAAAGGACAACAACAAAGTAAAAATAGAGTTTACGAGAGAGAGAATGCTGTTCAGAAATAAACAAGAAGAGTGAAGCAAATGCGGCCAATGTGCAGAAAAAGAGGGTTGGACCAATCAGCATATTACGTACTGAAACAAAATGATTAAGCGTCAGGATAGCAATGAAGAGAATGCTCAGCAGTATACAAGCAGAGCAGACGATAAAAGAGCCTCTCACGCCAAGAACTACGGCCAGAGTATGAGCATTATTGGCGCGATCGTCTTCTATATCCGGCAGCGAATTTGCCAGATTGAGAGCAATACCCAGAAGGGCCGCAACAGGGACCAGCCAGAAAATGAAAGGTATAATATGTCCAGAAGCCACGAAAGCGTAGACAGGAATGAGGGGGATCGCCAGAGCAAACACAATCCCACTCCACGGCGTCGACTTTAAACCAAAATTATAACCCTGCCCCAGGGCAAGATAGAGGAGTGAGATATATAAAGCAAATGGATTGAGGGGGAGGAGAAGCAATACCATCAAAATAATGAGCAAAAGGCCGGTAATAAATGCTTCCTGTGGGCGAACCAGTCCACGGGGAATCGGCTTATTTTTCTTAGCTGATGCGTCTACTTGCCTGTCACAATAATCGTTCCAGACAGCGATAGAGAGTTGCATAGCGGTATGTGCTGCGACAATGAGTCCAACAATACCCCACTCAATATGCGGCCATGTGGCAAGCAGTGCAAATAGAGTAACAGCAAGTAGATGAAAGAGCACAGGGAGGGGATGGCAGAGCAAGAAAAAGCCAAGGACGACTTCACCTGGACTACGTTTTTTAACAATCTCCATGAGATATAGACACTCTCTTTATTCGTATACTCCTAATAATAGTGTATCACCATACGGGAAGGTGATCTATCATCGCCTTTAGCCATTGGGAGCGCACTTCGGCTCCAACAAGGGCCAGAGTAATCCATACGCCTAGAATAGTGCCCACGATCCAGAAGATAAACATCAACATTTCACTATTTACATCTATAAACAAATGAACGAAATTGAGGAAAGCGAGAGAGAGTCCATCATGTCCATTGGCAATAGGCAATAGAACGCGGAGTGAAGGTTGACCAAGAATGACGCCAAGCATAGCGACCGTGGACAGGAAAATAATAACTAATGACTCTGCCAGAGATGGGCGTAGCAAGGCATAGCGTGGTTCCTGGTTCTGCTGGACACTGAGGGCGACACGCTGCATGATATTGAGAGTTAGATCGGCAGGTTCCTGAACCATTCTCACGCTACGCAGGTCCTGTACAATCGTTTCCAGCACATAGAATTCTTGTTGGCATGAAGGACAACTTGCAACGTGCGTTTCCAGGGTACGCATTTGATCGAGTGTGAGTTGTTTATCAATATACAATTGCAGCAGTCGCGTTGCTATTGAACAGCGCATACTTACTTACCCCCTCGATTTCCGCTATCAAAAGATTCCAGGCGTTCTTTTAGTAAATTGCGTGCCCGAAATAAATGTGTTTTAATAGTACCAATAGGCATAGTGAGTATTTCAGCCATTTCCTCGTAGGTCAATTCTTGCAGATGACGTAAAACCAGTACAATTCGATATTTCGCAGGCAGCATAGAGAGATGTTCACGCACAAGCGCCTGGCGTTCATGTGCTTCCATTTCTGCTTCGGCACGTTCATCGCAACTTTCCTGTTGCAACGACTGTTCCGCCTGCACTGCGACTTGCAGGGCCGTATCACGTTTACGTTGTTCTAATTGTTTCAAACTGCAATTGTAGGCAATACGATATAACCAGGTAGAAAAACGGGCATCACCGCGAAATGAAGGCAGGCCCTGCCAGGCAGCAAGAAATGTTTCTTGTGTCACCTCATTAGCTTCTTCATATTGTTGAAGCATGCGAAACACAAGATTAAAAACACGCCTTTGATGGCGTTGAACCAGTTGAGCAAAGGCGTCCTGATTGCCGCCCTTGCTGGCAATGACAAGTTCTATATCGTCCTGTCCCGTCCAGGTGGATGTAATCGAGGCAGGTATTCCAATACTATGCGGTGGTTGCAATAGATACTCACTCATATTTAGTTAGAGGGTAAAACTCAGCGAAATGTTTCATGAAGTACGACGAAACATCTCCTTTGTAATACGTATCATAACATAGATTGAATACAGAGATAAAGAGGTACCGAATGTCTTTCAACGTTCTCCTGGTTTTGGCTGGCTGGTTAGTTGCGATGGCCATCTTTTTTGGTTTTATTGTTATGTTGCGTTACCTTCATCATCGTGAAACGATGGCGCTCATCAGTCACGGGATCAATCCTGAGCCTCGTCGACGACGTAATCGAGGGATGCTAAGGGCAGGTCTGATCATTACAATGGTTGGCCTGGCGCTGACAATTGGCCTTTACCCGGTAGGTTTTTTTCTGCCACCAATATTCACGACCCCATTTCACCTTGGCCCCTGGTTACTGCCTGGCCTGATTCCACTGGGAGTGGGGACAGCGCTAATTGGTAGCTACTACCTGGAGCAGAACGCGCCGGTTAGCAATGATGATCAACATGAGAATGTTATTGCAATGAAGGACCATCAAGAAAGAAAACAGAAAGAAAGATATTGATACATGAAGGCAGAAATAGATCAGCAGTTTGTGTTTTGTATCATTAACACGGGGAAAAGACAGTGACTACAAATTATTTTTGCCTTTTATTTCTCCTTCATATCTTCCAACCCTACCCATACACATTATACCTCACTGTCCTTCAATGGAGAACTTTTATAAAAGCAATTTTCTGTGATCTTATAAAAGTCGTAAAAAACCTATTGACAGGATGGCGCGGTAGTGATATTATCTCACTTGCGCCGGACAGTAAATTGAAAAGCGCATCCGATGCGAAGGCATCCGAGAGTACATAAACAACTGAAGAGTGATAAGGAAACAAGAGTACAGTAACATAAGAAACCTGTCAAGGATTTTGAGAAGCTTGTCGCCAAAAAGAACTTGAATCTCCGTTGAGAGATTTATATAAATTGGATGGCGAGTTTGATCCTGGCTCAGGATAAACGCTGGCGGCGTGCCTAACACATGCAAGTCGAACGCACTCAGCAATGAGTGAGTGGCGGACGGGTGAGTAACACGTGGGCAATTTA
>JACDAE010000669.1 GCA_013695595.1 Ktedonobacteraceae bacterium
AAGGTGACGCCCCCACGTATGGTTTCAAGGTTCCCAATACGCTGTTATTAGCGTGCCTGCATCTTTGCGACCTGATTTTGTCTCCTATAACGTCCCGAAATGGCCTCACCCATCCCGATCGCGCCGAGTCCTATGAGAAGATGCACCACCTGGATAATCCAGTGGAGGGAATTGGGATCGGGTAGGATCTGTTTCTGTGTCAATCCAAGGGCCAGTGTGATCAGGCCAAGCGCAAAAGCACCTACGGCCAGTCCGATGCCTCCACGCGTTGTGATCATAACGCCGCCTAGTATCCATAATGAAATAACAACGATAATACCCAGTAGCATATGAATACCAATGAGGGAGTCAGGCAGGACGCCGACCCAACTAAGAATGCCAAAAATAAGCGCCAGCAACGCGCTGGCACGCAATACATTTGCCGTAATACGTACAACCATAAAAAAATCTCCTTAGTTATAAGTCGTTCTACTTTGTGAAAGATTACTCACCTTTAGTCAGTAATAATTCAATAAAAGATTTGAGGTGAGGAAGATCTCGTTCAACATAGATATCTTGTAGACGTTCCGAAGTTTCTCTCATAGCAAGATCGCTTCCTGTAGAACACGACTTCGGATACGGTCTCGTAGTCCCTTTTCTGTCACAACATCTACAGAACATCCCAATAAGTTCTCTAATGCAACTAGAAGTCCTCCCAGGTCAAATAGGCTACGTCCACCTTCCATATCAACAAGGAAATCAATATCACTCTGCGCGTCTGTGTGTCCACGTGCAACTGATCCGAATATTCTCACGTTAGATGCTCCATACCGGGCAGCAGTTTGCAGAATATTCTCACGCTGCACCCGCACAAGCTCTTGTAGAGGCATGTTTTTCCCCTCCAGCTATCTCTTACAACCCATCGTGAACTTTCTAAATATTCCTCTATTCTCGTTTCAGAAAGTTCTCTTTCAATTGTAGAGTGATTTCCCGGTAACCGTCAAGGGCTAATCAAGAAAATAGCTCCTCAAGGGCTTGCACGCGTGCCTCGTTACGCCAGCGCGTTTGCATATGGATATAAACTTTATAAGCTTCGTTGTAACGTAGCTCACTTCCCAGGTTTCGGGCGGATTGAACGGCTGCGATAAGGAGATCACAGCCCTGCTCCATATCTCCCAGCTCGACGGCAGTGGCAGCCTGATACACCATAAGTTCGACGCGGTATGGCTCTTCACATTCCGGGACAAGACGGTCAACCGTCATAAACGATTTCCAGGCTTCTTCTGGTTGCTTGAGGTGTAGATGAATCTGGCCCGCAAGATTATAAAATGTGGGCCAGCGGAAATGAGTATAGATGTAGGTGGGATCTTCTTCTGGACGATCAGGATAATGCTTATGTGCCAACTGGAGAAATTCATGCGCACGAGCTTCATCTTGATAACTGGCATAGGTCTCGGCTAATCCTGCGTAAATATATCCACGCAATAACGGCGAACATGTATTACAGAGGCGAAACGCCTCCTCGTAGGCCTGGAGTTTTTGCCCATTGCGATGCAGGCAGAAATAGATGTAGGCCTTCCTGGCCAGCGAAGCTATCTGCAAATTCGTATCCTCTGCAATATGGGCGTAATGCAAAGCTTCTTGTGTGTGATTGAGCGATGTGCCAAAATCCTGGTTTTGTAAAGCAAGCAGATAGCTAAGTTGGTGTACCTGCGACGCCAGATAGGCTGCCTGTTTCTGATAGCGTGATGGTGGTAATGCCAATACTGTTAATTGCTGAATATAACTGGGAAGAATGCTCCTCAATTCTACAAAACCACCCTCATAATAAAGCTGCCAGCATAAAGGTATGTTTACTGCACTGAGCAGGAGAATCTCATCTGGGTATAATGGTGACTTTGCCCCCCCCTGAGCCATGTCGAATACTGTCGAAGAGGTATTGACCAATAATGCCATTGCTTGTCTACGTGTCGTGGTCCCCTGACCCAATTCCTGTATACCCGATAGCCTCTCGTTGGTGCCCCCTGGGACCTGTCTGATCGTAAAATCCTGAATGTATGGTTGCACAAAGCCTATACTTTTTGGCGCTACAAGAGAAGGTTGCTCATGCGAAAGATGTGCCTCTGGGATCTCGTGCGCGGGATCTGACTTTCTCACCCTTCTCTTGTTGGCAATAATATGTTCAAATCCCAGCTCTTCAGGAGACATATCAAACGCTTTACATAGCAGATCAAGCGTCTCCAATTGTGGTAACTGCAAGCCTCTTTCCCAACGGTTGAATGTATTAACACTTACACCTATCTTTTTGGTGGCTACTTCAACGCTCCAGCGCCTCTTCAACCGCTCCGCCTCTAGTTTATGGTTGGGTGTAGACCTGGGCACCATGTCGTCTCTCCCTGTTTGCTTTATAGATAAAAATATTACATAGTAGAAGTTTAATAAAAGGGAGAGGAACTTGTCAATGAATGAAATAGATACATGATAAAACGACATGAAACGATATACTTTCTTTAGGGATAGAAAAAACCGCGATATATATTCGTTCCAAAATAGGAGGATTTGCTATGAGTATGACATGTTAATTTATGTAAAAAAAGTATATAAAAACAAGGGGTAGTTTATAATTGGAAAGGGGTACAGAAGATATGAGTGATATTGCACGATTACGTCGTCAAATTATCCAGGAAATGGAGGCTATGCGTCATGGCTTCAATGGGTTTGCTGTGGGAAGTGCCCGGCACGAATTTATTCACGCGCGTATGCAACGCATCTATGATCATCAGGAGCATCTCGCTAAATATATTGGTGAAAACGCTGCTGCTACAACCGTCTGTGAGCTGTATATAAGTACAGTTGAGAAATCACAGGATAAGATTAGTGGGCCATGAAGCGTTGCCAGAAGTTATGCATTCTTTCTCGTAACGCGCTATGTTCTATCTTGCGTAGATAAGGATCGCCCTCCCACAAGGAGGCTGCCAGGTTCCGCGTCATTTCGATCATTGGTGTGTCGCTCAGGTCTGCCATGTGCAGTTCGGGCATTCCGCTCTGGCGGACCCCGAAGAAGTCGCCGGGACCACGCAATTGCAGGTCGGCTTCTGCCAGACGGAAGCCATCGTCTGTCTCCTGGAAGACGCCAAGGCGTTCCTGAGCTTGCAAACTGGCATCTGCGCTGAGTACATAACAGTATGACTGATATTTGCCGCGACCTACGCGGCCTCGGAACTGGTGCAGTTGTGACAGACCGAAGCGGTCGGCGTCTTCAATAACCATTACCGTAGCATTTGGTACGTCGATTCCTACTTCAATAACAGAGGTCGCAACCAGAATATCAAGCTCGGCGGCGCGGAAACGGCGCATGATATCGTCTTTTTCCGCTGCCTTCATTCCACCATGCAGCAGGGCTAGGCGTAAGCGGGGAAAGACTTCTTTATGTAGGCGTTCGTATTCGCTGGTCGCTGCTTTCGCGGCTATCGTTTCGGACTCTTCGACGAGTGGGCAGATAATAAATGCCTGACGACCTTCTGCGATCTGGTGCGCTATGAGCGTATTGGCTTCAGTACGCCGCGCACCCGTGCGCCAGCGTGTAATAATTTTCTGGCGTCCAGGAGGTAACTGGTCGAGAACCGAGATGTCCAGGTCCCCATAGAGGGTCAATGAGAGTGTGCGTGGAATTGGCGTAGCCGTCATCACCAGCATATGGGGGTGATAGCCTTTTTGCCGTAAAGCGTCGCGCTGCTCAACGCCGAAACGATGCTGTTCATCCACAACAACCAGTCCGAGTTTCTGGAAGTTGACATCTTCTTGAATCAAAGCATGCGTGCCGATGGCGATTGCGGCCTGCCCACTTTCCAGGGCCATTTTGCTTTGTGTGCGCTCACGTGTGCGCTGGCTGCCTGTGAGCAATACTGTACGTATTCCGAAAGGCTCAAGCATCTGACCAATACCGCGTGCATGCTGCTCAGCCAGCAATTCCGTTGGTGCCATGATTGCGCCCTGATACCCGTTGAGGGCTGCCATCAGTAAAGATGCCGCTGCGACAGCCGTTTTACCTGAACCCACATCTCCCTGTAAGAGACGGCACATCGGCTTGCTCTGCGCAAGGTCAGCAAAAATCTCGCAGATTACACGTCGTTGTGCCCCTGTAAAAGAGAACGGTAATGTTGCCTCAAATGGTTGTTCTGTGACAACGGTTGACCAGAGCGTCGAACTTGCCATGTCGTTGATATCCAACTGATCGTTGAGTGCACGCGGGGGCGGATCAGTAAATATGCGTGCTGCATCAATTTTAAATGTACTTCCCTGGGGAGCTTCTTGTTGCCAGCGGCTGCGCCGCTCTTGCATTCCAAGTTGGATCAAGAAGAGTTCGTCGAAGGCGAGGCGCTGCTTTGCTCGTACACGCATCTCTTCACTCTCCGGATAATGCATCTGCGCAACCGCTTCCGGCAGAGGAAGCAACTGCGCTTTTGTGCGCAATGATGCTGGGAGATATTCTGGTACCATCGCTGCATAGCGATCCACAACCCATTTTGTGAACATGCGCAAACGGCTGGCATTCAATCCCTCGGTGAGTGGATATGTAGGGACGAGCCGTCCAGTATTCAAGAGATCTCCTTGCTCTGGAAATTCATGGCTGCGTACACCGAATTCAACCTTATTTCCAAATCGTTGCTTGGTTCCTGTCACAACGAGGTATGCACCCTTCGATGCCTTGAGCTTTTTTTCAAGATAGGGTTGATTGAACCAGCTAGCATAGAGCTTGCCCGTCTCATCAGAAATTGTGGCAATCGTCCGTGTTCGCCCCCCGCCTGTACGTTTGGTTTCAACATCCCAGATCAGGCCCATTGTTGTGGTCAGTTCGTTAAAGGGAATATTCGCGATTTTTTCAAGTTTGCTATAATCTCGATGTTCACGTGGAAAATAGAACAGCATGTCGCGTATGGTATGGATACCTAGATGATGCAGGCGCGTGGCGACCGATGGGCCAACTCCTGGTATGGCAGTAACTTCGGCACTCAACAGTGTTAACGTGGTGTGCCCTTGTGACATGCCCGCTTCGAGATGAACAGTATTTGGTGGAGGTGGAGGTGGAGGCTGCACAGGCCGCATCTGGACAACAGGCGGCGCTTCTACCGCTTTTATGGGAGCCTCTTGCGTCGATCTGGCTGTAGGTATTACACGGGTTGGCGATGTCTTCTCTTGTACTCTTTCGGTTCTCAAAGCAGAAACTGGTTGCGCATCTCCATCCTGTCCCGCCAACTCATTCAGTACTGCAAATGCTGAGCGTAGACTGGCAGCCCGTTGCAAGGGATCCTGGCTATGATACCCCTCAAAGTGCTCGATAAAGCGATAGATCGGGTGCTGATCCAGATCTGCTTGCTTGCATGCATTGGTGGTCTCATCGGCCCAATGCGAGATAAAACGCTCTAAGCCACCCGGTTTGATTGCCTGATCCTGGTGATGTGTGCGTTGTTCATGTTGTAAGACTTTGCGTGCTCGCTCAATATATGGTGCGAGCACGTTTTGATATTGCTTTGCCATAAAATACGTTATTGGTTACCCTGTTTGTAATTATCTGGTGGTCATGTCATCTCCTCCCAATAATAGAGGGTTTTTAGAACAAAAGTCAATGAAGAAAATTGCCTATACAGAAATTGTTTCGGCTATGCTAAGCATATATCCATTCATAATAGGAAGAAATGTACCCATTTTATCCCCGTGGTTACATCTATATCTATATCGCTAGCAAAGAGGGAACGTATGTGCAAGCCTATAGACTAGAATGAAATCAGGGCCATCCACCGATTCTGTACTTCTCGTTGCTAGACAAATTATGGAATGAATAGGAGTCAGGTTATGCGACAGGAACAGGTAAAATCTGCCTATGAATACTGTCGTCAAGTGACACGACAAGCATCGAAAACCTTTTATTGGGGGTCTGCATTCTTACCGCCCGCCAAGAGGCGTGCGGTATGGGCCATCTATGCTTTATGCCGTACAGTTGATGACATTGTGGATGAGGCGGATTCTAATTCACCCAGAGTTGGTCATCTGCGTGGAGTAGAAGAGCCTGCTCAGAGCCTGGATTACTGGCGACACGCGCTTGAGCGTGTCTATAAGGGCTACGGTGACGATAGTGATCAGATACAGTGTGCATGGATGGACATGCTCGCGCAGTATCCTGTGCCATTTCAGGCTGCTATGGATCTATTGAATGGCGTCGAGATGGATCTGAGGCGTAACCGCTATCAGACCTTTGACGAGTTATACCTTTACTGCTATCGCGTGGCAGGTACCGTTGGGCTGCTAACAAGTCCTATCTTTGGCTATCAGCGTGAAGAAGCGCTTCCGCGTGCTGTTGAATTAGGAGTGGCTTTGCAATTGACCAACATTTTGCGCGATATTGGCGAAGATGCATGCCGTGATCGCATCTATCTTCCGCAAGAAGAAATGGAGCGCTTTCATTATAGTGAGGCGGACTTGATGGATGGTGTAGTGAATGACGCTTTCTGCGAGTTGATACGTTTCCAGATCGCTCGTGCTGATGAGTACTACCAGCGTGCACAACCTGGCATTGCCCTTTTAAGCCAGGATTGCCGTCTTGCTGTTAGCTTGAGTGGTACGCTGTATCATAGCATCCTCGATCGTATCCGCTTGAACAAATATAATGTTTTTACGCAGCGTGCCAGTGTTCCCCTGAAGACAAAGCTCGCTACTGCCTCTCAACAATGGATGTTGCAGCAGTTTGAGATGCGGCGGGCGCTTGACAGAGCTTAATCCGTTACTTTACATCTATAGAAAAAACCTGGTCACCTTTCAAAGTGACCAGGCTTTTCTATAAAAATGTATGCATCGCTACAGAGAGCATGTCCCGCTTATGCTCTTAACTGTATGCCAGGCCGCATTATAGATCGATTTTGCCGTTCAGAACGAGGAGCTTGATAAACTCCAGGTGGCGTACTACTTCTACGCGATCACTGCCACCATTCTGATACCACTGTCGGAGCCAGAGTAAGGAAACGATTTCATCTTGTGTGAAACCATTCTCTATAAGCATTTCTGTCTCCGTTATCGTTTCTGTTAAGACATTCTCAACATGTGTTTCCAGTTCTAGAGGTTGTGTGTTCATTATCGTTTCCTTCCACCTGCGCCTGTAGTGGGCGTTCCACCACTGCTTTCTTCCGCATCCTTCTTCTTTATTGTCGCTCACCGACTTGCCAGGAAAAGACTCGCTGCTAAAATAGACGTTCAGCCCTACACATTTTCAAATATCGGACTTTCCTACTCATCTTTTTCCCCACTCTCTCATTCTTCCCACACGTAGTATAAAAGGAAAGAGGCGAAGTAGCTATCTACTACGTGACACCGGAAATATGAAATACGTCACTATTCGTCCTCTTTATTATGCCCACCGTGCCCCACCCTGGGTGAAATAGTGTTCCTAGATGAGCTACCTGATGCTATATACGTTCGAGACTACCTACAAGTTCCATCTACAATGACTAATTTTGTTGGCAATTTATTACACGTAAGATCAGCAGTGGATTTTCTAATCTAATTCTCAGTAACACTTATGATAACATCCACCTATAAAGTATAGACGTTGTCATGTTACACCTTGTTCCCGCATGATAACCACTACGCCAATAGAAAGCGATCAGAGTAGGGAAGCCATTTATTATTCTGGAGAAGGCAACGTGCGGTCTCCCGGAACAATAAATGGCTTCCCTACTCTGATCGCTTGTTAATCGATGATTTAAAAGGATGTGGGTAAGGTTATGTCTGGACGCATGTTCCCAAATTTTCTGCCTAAAGAATGCAGATTTATTAGTTACGCACGACGATATTCACCAGTTTCCCAGGAATATAGATGATCTTTTGTACCGTTGTCTCGCCGATAAACGTTGTGATGCGTGGATTGTTCACTACCAGTTCACGCACTTCAGCCTCGGTGATCCCTGCCGCAACTTCGATACGCTCACGCACTTTACCATTAATCTGCATGACCAGGGTAAAGGTCTCGTCTTTAGTCAATGCTTCATCATACGTGGGCCAATCGCTCGTATGAATGCTACTATTATGTCCCGTCAGTTGCCACAATTCTTCGGTGATATGTGGTGCCAGGGGCGACAGCAGTTGCATCATTGTTTCCAATGTACGTTGGAAGGCTGCACTATGCGCAACGTTCTCGTTTTGCTGTTTGACCAGAGCGTTATTGCATTCCATCAGTGCTGCCAGTGCAGTATTGAAGCGGAAGTTGCTCAGATCTTCCGTGACGCGCTTGATCGTTTTATTGCGCAGACGCTCGATTGCCTTGCTTTCATTGGTCTCGGCTGCATTGGCTTTACCAGTGATCCAGGACTCATTGATCAGGCTCCAGAAGCGGTTCAAGAAGCGCCAGACTCCTTCCAGATTCTCTGCTTTAAATGAGCCGCCCGCATCAAATGGACCAATGAACATCATGTAGCAGCGCACCGTATCCGCGCCATATTTGGCAACGTATTTGTCAGGAGCCTCGACATTGCCACGCGACTTGGACATCTTTTGACCATCTGAACCCAGTACCATGCCTTGATGAAACAGGCGCGTAAATGGCTCATCAAAGTTCAAGTATCCCATATCTCGCAGAGCTTTTGTGAAGAAGCGCGAGTACAGCAGATGCAGTATTGCGTGCTCTACTCCACCCACATATTGATCAACGGGCAGCCACTTCTGCAATTTCTCCGCACTCCATGCTTGCTGCCCATTGTGGGGATCAGCGTAGCGCAGGTAGTACCAGGATGAGTCGATAAAGGTATCCAGCGTATCGGTTTCGCGTGTCGCTGGACCACCACATACCGGGCAGGTTGTGTTCACAAAATCGGGTTCATAGCGCAACGGTGACTCGCCAGTGGATTTAAATTGCACATTTTCTGGCAGATGCACCGGCAGTTGATCCTCTGGCACAGGCACCATACCATCTGTTGGACAATAGACTATCGGGATTGGGCAGCCCCAGTAGCGTTGACGGCTGATCAGCCAGTCACGCAGCCGATAGGTGATCGTAAACTTGCCGTAGCCCTGCTCCTCGATGTATTGTGTGACTTTCTTAATTGCCACATCGCCCGGAATGCCATCGAAGGAACCTGAGTTTACCAGCGTACCATGTGCCTCTCTTGATGTCGTCCAGGTTGCTGGATCGCCCGGTTCCTCGCCTTCGGGGCGCACCACCTCGCGGATCGCAATCCCAAATTTGCGTGCAAAGGCAAAGTCGCGTTGATCGTGTGCAGGTACTCCCATGATTGCTCCCGCGCCGTAGCCCATCAGCACATAATCGGCGATCCAGACAGGAACCTTCTCACCATTGACAGGATTGGTGACATAACCACCTGTGAAGATGCCGGTTTTATCTTTCTCTGTGCTCATGCGCTCGATCTCGGTCATGCGCAGCGCCTGTTCTACATAAGAGTTAACCTCTGTTTTATGTTCAGGCGTGGTGATCTTCTCTACCCAGGGATGCTCCGGTGCCAGCACGAAGAACGTGACGCCATAGATTGTGTCTGGACGCGTAGTGAAGACGGGAATCTCCTCGCGCTTGCCCTCAATCTCTGCGGAGAAACGAATCTCTGCCCCTTCGCTGCGCCCGATCCAGTTGCGCTGCATGGTAATGGTCTTTTCGGGCCAATCAATGTCGGGAAATTTCAGCAGTTCCTCGGCATAGGAAGAGATCTTCATCAGCCACTGGTCGATCTCTTTACGGATTACCACCGTGCCGCAACGCTCACAGGTACCATCGGCCAGCACCTGTTCGTTTGCCAGGGTAGTGTTGCAACTGGGACACCAGTTCGCCGGTGCTTTGGTACGATAAGCCAGACCGTGTTTGTAGAATTGCAGGAACAGCCATTGCGTCCATTTATAGTAGTCGGGCAGGCAGGTAATAACCTCACGTTCCCAGTCCCATTGTGCGCCTAAGGCCCGCAGTTGCTTGCGCATATTCTCGATATTTGCCAGCGTCCAGGTACGTGCCTGGATGCCGCGTTTGATGGCAGCATTCTCAGCCGGCAGGCCAAAGGCGTCGAAGCCGATGGGCTGCATCACGTTGTAGCCCTGCATGCGTTTAAAGCGCCCGTAGGCATCAAAGGGTGAGTAGTTATACCAGTGGCCCATATGGAGATCGCCGGAAGGATAAGGGAACATTGTCAGGTTATAGAATTTGGGTTTCGGCGAGTCATCGGAGGCAGTGTGCAGGTGGTCAGCTTCCCACTGAGTCTGCCATTTCTGCTCCACTTCTTTGGGATTGTAGCGGATTTTTGTAATCATATGGGTCCTCTCCCGTATTTTTTCGGTCATCATTAAAAAATGTATATCACAGTAATTAGAACAAAATTACGACAAAAAACCTTTCATCCATAGGGACGAAAGGTTATTCCGTGGTACCACCCTGATTTTCGATCTCGGACAACATTGGTGGACTCGAGGGGATTCGAACCCCTGACCTCCTCCATGCCATGGAGGCGCTCTACCAACTGCGCTACGAGCCCATGCCGGTGAGTGTATTATTGTGTTGTCCTTGATCTACTCTCATTATACGCTGTAACGGGCGTCCCGACAAGTGCTCAGTGCTCATTTAGTACTGATGTACCGGAAAAGAGCGTTTCACACTCATTGCTCTGCAGGCGAGTTCGGTCTGTCATGTATAGCCTCGCACCAGCCGGCTACTCTCTGAAAAGTGTTGACCTACTACTCCTGCTCATCACACATCTTATCGCGTATACTATACCACACATGTTTGCGATTTGCAAGGTACGAAACAAGATATGTGTATGGTGGAGACGAGGGGGCTCGAACCCCTGACCTCGACAGTGCGATTGTCGCGCTCTTCCAGCTGAGCTACGTCCCCTTTGCGGAATAGATGATAGCATACCTTGGGGGAGTTGTAAAGAGTTTTTCCTAAATCGCGTTTGATTTATCTTTGTAACCCAATGCAGCACGCACATAGGATAAGTGTTCAGTTTTGTTCTTCATGCTTGCGGATAGCTTTCGCTTTAGCACTATAGGCATTCAAATTTTCGGGATCAAGCTTGATAGCCATATCGAAGCTCTCTATCGCCTCATTGTAACGGCCTAAATCGTAGAGTTCGTATCCTTTTCCAATATAAGCTGTTGAGCTGTTGTCTCCTAATTTTATGCCCTGTTCTCGAGCCGCCAGAGCTTCATTGTAGCGTTTTAATTGTCCAAGGGCTGCTCCTCGCCAACTGTAAGCGATGGCGTAGGTAGGTTCAATCTTGATTGCTATATCGAAATTGGTTAATGCTTCATCGTAGTGCGTGAGATAATAGGAGGATTTGCCTTTGGCGAGGTATACTGGAGCGCGCCGATCTCCTGCCTGAATCGCCATGTCAAAATTTGCGTATGCCTCTTTGTGCTGCTTAAGGCTATAGAGGGCGTCGCCTTTCCAGCAGTAAGCAGAAGCATATTGAGCATTAAGAGAAATAGCCTTCTCAATGGCGGGAATTGCTTCTTCGTAACGTGCGAGGTAATAGAAACATTTGCCTTTCGCAAGATAGACGGGAGCACGGTTATCTCCCATTTGGATTGCCTGCTCATATATTGTCTCTGCCTCTTCATAGCGCTTGAGGCTGTAAAGGGAATCACCCTTCCAGCAATATGGAAATTTGTTGTTTGGATTAAGCGTGATCGCTTTGCTAAAGGCTGCTAGAGCCTCTTCGAAACGATCAAGCTCGTAGAGGGCTTTTCCTTTGCCAAATTGATCGATTGCGTTTTCGCCAGCTAGCTGGATTGCCTGCTCTCGATCTGCTAATGATTCTGCATACCGTTTCAGGTTCCAGAGGACTGCTCCACGCCAACTGTAAGCTACAGCGTAGTTTGCATCAAGGGCGATAGCTTGCTGAAAGTATGCCAGAGCTTCTTCGTCCTTTCCCTGATCGTAGAACGCTATCCCCTTCGTGACGCAAATGGTAGCGCCGCTGTCTCCAAGGGAAATGGCCTTACTATAGGCTTGCTGTGCTTCTTCATCACGGTGTAACTGTGAGAGAGACTCTCCTCTCCAACGATGGCCGGCAGCGGAGGTTGCATCGATTGCGATCGCCTGGTCAAAATTCGTCAAAGCCTCGGTATAACGTTCGAGGCGGTAGAGAGCTTTTCCTCTAGCAAGATAGACGGCAGAGCGGCGATCTCCCAGTTGAATTGCCTGTTCATAGGTTGCTTGTGCCTCATCATAATGTTTAAGTTGGAAGAGAGCGTCACCTTTCCAGCAGTAAACTGACGTATTCTTAGGATCAAGAGAGATAGCTTCAGTAAAAGCTACCAGAGCCTCTTCGAAACGATCAAGCTCATAGAGAGCAGTCCCTTTGCCAAATTGATCGATTGCACTGTTACCACCTGATTTGAGAGCCTGTTCGCGGTCAGCTAATGCTTCTTTATAACGCTTTAAACGTCCGAGAGTTGCTCCTCGCCAGCTATATGCCCCTGGGTAGTCTGGATTAATTTCGAGGGCCTTGTTGAAGTTTGTGAGAGCTTCATCATAGCGTGCAAGATAATAGAAGGCTTTCCCTATGGCAACATAATTCCCTGTACTCTTGTCTCCCAGTTCGATTGCTGCCCTATATGCCTGTTGTGCTTCATCGTAGCGTTGGAGCATGTAGAGGGCATCTCCTTTGAGCCCATGCACGTCAGTGTAGGAAGGATCGATGGCAAGAGCCTGATCAAAAGCTTGCAGAGCTTGTGCATACTGCTTCATTGCATAGGCAACTTCTCCTTCTCCCCGCCACCTCTCGCGCTGTCCCTGTGAAGCTGCTGATAATGCAGGGGCCGCCGAACTTTTCTGCTGGACATCTTTATCTCTATTTGTTGAAGGTGAGGATGTGGAAGATAGAATGGTTTCGATGTTATATGCTTCATTCTCCAGTTTTTCGGGAGTGTCATTGCCACTTTTTATTGCTGCTGCCAGTTCACGTGCAAAATCATATATACTGGGGAAGCGTTCTTCATAATTCTTCGCCAATCCCTTCATGATAACGTTTTCGACCTGAACAGGAAGGGAGGGAACTATCGAACGAAGAGATGGTGGCTCTTGAATCAAGTGTTGTGCGGCTATTTCGGCGAATGATCCTCTAAATAAATGTTTCCCTGCAATCCATTCATAAACGACGATAGAAAGCGCATACTGATCACTGGCTGGATTTGGTTTGCCACGAAATTGCTCTGGAGCCATGTAAGCAGCCGTTCCTTCGATGGCCTGCATGCTCAATGAACGGGAGGTCTGAGTGAGGATGGCGATACCGAAGTCACTGAGCAAGATCTCATTTCGGCGTCCTAGCAGCAAATTCTCTGGTTTCACATCACGATGAATGATCTTCTCATCGTGTGCGTATTGTAAAGCCTGAGCTATTTGCATAACGTAGGATGCGATGGTCTCTAGAGGGAGTTGAGTACCCATTGGATGGAGACGGCGCAGCGTGCCATTGGGTGCGTAGTCCATCACGAGAAAAGGAATATCACCTTCGAGATTGAAGTCGAGAATACGTATTATATTAGAGTGTACCAGGCGAGCGATAATGCGTGCCTCGTTGCGGAATACATCAGCTTCCTGGTATGATATGCGAGCGTGGAGTATTTTGACTGCCGCAGGTACTTCTAAATAGATATGTTGACCAAGATAAACGTTGGCAAAGCCACCGCTCCCAAGCAAGCGAAGTAGGCGATAATTACCAAATTGTTGCCCTACAAGATCCGTCATCGAGGATTTTCTTTCTATATAGTCCTTTTTCCGATACTATAAAAGTGGTACGAGGAATGCTTGCTATGAGGTTACAGCATAACATATTTTTGTTGTTCAAGAAATAGTTATTTTTCCCCGCTAAAGGATAGAGAGAAACTTTGTATTGATGATTTGCCGGATACTAAGCAAAGACTTTTCGCCATGGTAGACTCTGCTCAAACTCCTGCAACGAATTTCTCCCATCTACGCGAATGCGCAGCAGTTCAAAAGGACTGGTACTATCCTGCATCGTCCCGGTCGCGCCAGGATCGGTCGTCGCTCCAATATATCCATCCTGGGCCAGCAAGGAGACGATCTGCTGTTGTTGCGCCAGTGTCCCATGCCTGAAAGGTTCACCCGATGGGTAGTAGAATTGTTGAATAGGGATACCGAATCTATGCTGGAGGGTCAGTTGTGATATCTGTAGCTCTTGCTGGGCTTGCACAACCGACTCGTTCAACACCTGCCCCATATCGACGTGATGGATCGTGTGCGAACCCATCTGCATGCCATTTTGCAGCATCGTATTCATCTGCCCCCATGTCATCTGCCCCTGCCAGCCGATCTTGCCTGTGATGATATAAAACATGCCGCTGAAACCATGCGCCTTCAAAATGGGGTATGCAAATGTGTATGCGTCATCATAGCCATCATCAAAAGTGAGAATAATAGGCTTTTTAGGCAATGGACCACTATAATAAAGCGCATTGAATAGCTGGTTAAACGTGATTGTGTGATATCCTTGCGCCTTAAGATAATCCATCTGTTGAGTGAATAATGTCGGGGCAACTTCGAGGCTCAGAGCAAGCGCATCGGAGGCTGGAACGTTCGCAATATGGTGGAACATTGGAATGGGTACCTGAACTGTGGTGGTCACAGGTTGCACAGGTGGCAGTATGGGAGCTTCCAGATCGAATGGACCTCCCTCAATGATGAGCCATGTCTTCCGTGTATTTGCTGTTTGCTCTGCAATGAGCGGAATGTTCTGGAAGAGTTGTGTGGGATGGAGTGCTTCTGGTGCTAATTTGGTTTGTTGCAGCCCTGGTTTGAGTTCAATCTGAAGTGAGATACCTATTTTTAAGGCATTCGTATATTGGACCATTGTCTCTGGATTGACCCAGGTCAGCAATTGTGACACCTTCCCCATCGTGAATCCCTTGAGTACATAACTTTTGAAATGGGCCTGCCAGAATGTTGTGAATGCCTGCTGATTGGGCCATAGTGTGCGTACCGAGGGATCAAGTAGCGCCCAATCCTGCGCATAATTTCCCTGCATGCCATCCTTCATATACTGCCTGGCTACCGTTTTGAATACGTCGATATCGGGGTCACTCGTGATAATTTGTGGCTCTTGTTTTGCTGAAACATGGATATTTGGAGTGTTAGTAAAAAAGAGGAGGTATGCGGATAGTCCTCCTGCCAACACTATGCTAAGTATTGACGTTGCAAGCATAATTTTTGCCAGTCGCATGCGTCGATGATGGCTTTCATATTTTGTGAAGAGTTCCATACGACGTTATTACCCTTTGTCTATCTGTCACATTAGTAGGGCTTATCTTAACGTGTATTATCATATGCTCGTGCTTTAATGTCAATGCTGAGTTTTGCTTCTTGCACAATGAATTTTTCAGAGATTGCAACACCTTTTCTTGCTCTGCGTATATAGGTCAAGGATAACAGTGGCGATAAAGGACCTGGAAAGAGCGGTCCGAGCATTCTAAGTTTTTAGAGGTTGTCTGGAAGCGGTTTCCAATTAAGTGAATACGTCCTTTTTCAGGCACTCTCTCTATGGAAAAGTGAGACATGTCAATGATGCATCGAATGACGACTTTTGGATTGAATGAGCGCCTGGAACGAGTTCTGGCGTATGCGTTTGGCTGGATATCAGGCTTGCTGCTTTTCCTGTTTGAGAAGAATCGCAATGTACGTTGGCACGCATTGCAGTCTATGATTGTGTTTGGATCACTCACTGTACTGTTTGTCGTTGTGAATGTATTAAAGTGGATGCTGAGTGGCATCTGGTTGTTAAATCTGGTGACAAATTTTGGACTTGGTCTGCTCTCAAGTATGATACTCTGGGCGGGACTATTATTATGGTTCTGGTTAATCGTGATGACATGGCTCCATCGCGACTACCAGCTTCCATTTTTGAGCAAGTGGTTACGCTATCTTGTTTAATCCTTCTCGCGATAAAGAAGACCCAGTGTCAGGCCAAATGCCAGGTGCCGGAGAACATTTTGCAGAAAAGAAGTCCAGTTGGCAAGCTTTGGTAGCTCACCATTCTTAATAAGAGGATGATATTTGTCGGCGATGGGAGTAAGCCACCATGCACCGATAATAAAGATCTCTCCAAAAATGGTGCCTTTAAGCCAATCTGGACCAGGAAGAAAACGTCTGGCAACCGCACCATAGATCTCGGCCAGGGCAACTCCATTTAGCAGATGGATGAGCCAGGAGAGTAGAAAGAAGCCTCTGGAACGCTTTTCACCTTCCAGTAGTCCCTGAATAAAGCGCGTATCACTGAACCGGTTTCCAATGACCGCTTTGTCTCCTTCCATGACAATGCTGTAGACAATAGTTGCCGCGAGACCCGCCCAGGCAGCCTGCCCAGGACGCCAGTTACGTGAGATGATTTTGTGTAGCAGGGTATTCATAATAAGATTTCCTTTTATATATGCTAGCGAGATTTTATTGCTCCCCATCTTCCACCATTTCCTCTTCTATTATACGACCCTATCGCCACAGGTTAAGTAGTGCGAGAGGCATTGCCGTAACAGCTCCAAAGAGCGTAGATAGGAAGTTAACGGCATCATTATTCAGCCAGGAAAGGCCCCGTACATGTTGTGTCTTGTTGCCACAATTGTGTATCTGCCGCTCCGTTTCTTTCTGACAAACAGGACAGAAATACATTGCCTGGACCGTTGCTCCCAAGAAGCTGTCGAATAAACTACCAGACAGGCCACTTATAAGAGCAATAAGGGGGAGGGCGGCATTTTCCTTATGTTTCCGTTGTAGAAGCCAGAAGAAGGCACCTAAAGCAAGTGAACCGGCGGCAGATGCGGCGGTTCCCAGAAGCGTGATGCCACCAGAAGTGCCAGGGACAGTTTGTTTGCCAGTGGTGATTAAACGTGGGGCATGAGGGCTCAGTACACCCAGTTCAGTGGCCCATGTGTCAGCGGTAGCCGTTGCCAATGCTCCGACGTATCCCGCCCGTAGAGTACGCTGTAGCGTACGCTCTGAGGTACATGCAGAGCCAAGTGCAAGCGCGGTCGCAATACCACCATTCGCCATGACCTGGAGGAAGTCGCGTTGTGATCCTTTGCTGAATTTATCTTCTGCTGTGACCTCTTTCTCTCGTGCACGAAAATGGGAGAAGAAACTGGAAGAGACAAAGAAAAAAATGAGCGTAAGCCCCCATGACCAGCCACCCATGCCTACAGTACCTGTGCCAGTAACAATCGCGCCAGCCACCCCGCTTCGGCTAAGCGAGCGGCGGTGATAAGCGAGTAGGCCAACGGTACTGCTGAAAAGGAAGCCGAGAAGCAGGCGAAAGAATCTTTGTTGTTTTTGAGAATGTGCTACAGTTTCTATTGAGAATATTGAAGTCCGTGTTGATGATGTAAACATAGAAGTGGTACCTCACGTAGATTGTAATCCATTTTGTTACAGAAGGCTATTGTTATCAGTTCTATCTTAAGAGAAGGCGAAATCTGGAAGCAAGGGAGTATATTCAAGTAAGAAGAATGTACTCTTTGTCAAAAGACCAATCAGAAATAGCTTCTAGCTCAAGGTAGAGATGGGGGTGCAGAGGGTCGATGTGTTTCATCAAATGGATATTGACGACCTTGTTGTCGTTCAATCCGAGAGCTTCACAGAGTGCGTCCTGCGTAATTTTGAGACCTCCATCGAGGTCGCGTTTGAGTGGTGTTGCGAAATAGAAATCCAGGAAAAGCGCCAGGTAATTTTGCCGGAACTGATCGTGTAGCTCATCCTGTAGCGTACCTTGTTTTATAAGTGAGTGCACGATATCGTGTACCTGTCGCTTAAACTTGCGGGCTACAACTGTGCTCACGCGGTGTCCGTCTACCGTTGCGTATTGCTCATTAATACCAGGAGGAAGTGGAAGAGTGAGACTGAGTAATGCAGGTTTTTTCTGAGAGTTTTTGTCTTTGTCAGTGCCCTGTTCTGGCATGCAGCCTCCTTGTATATAGTACTTTTGGATAGATGTTTATAGCGTGTATTGTATCATATCAACATGCCTTATTTTGTATATGATCATTGTTGTCAAGATAGAAAAAGAGTGGTACACTGCCATAAATCGAGGCCTGGCGAAAGTGAGGAGTAATAGTGATTACGTGTAACCGCTGTGGGAGCCTGTCTCCTGCCAGCGCCGTGAGTTGTCAGAATTGTGGTGCGCCACTCTCTAACAATGCTGATTTTGGATTAAGTTCGTCACGAGGTTTGCAAGAGCAACCAGAATTGCCGGCATGGCTGGAGTCATTGCGGGCGGGCGAACGACCGGCTGCGCCTGCTGATAATCCATCAAATTTCTCGACTGCTGACCTGCTTGAGGAAGGATCATTGCCGAGTTGGATGCGTTCCGGACGGCCTGAGACGAATGATACCAGTATGTCGAGTCCACATTTACCATTACGCCCTGCTTCTTTTTCAGGTCCAAATACGGATGATTCAAAAGGGATCAATGCGAAATCGTTAATTGATGAACAGTCTCTTCCTTCCTGGATGCAAGAGAATAAACAGCCAACGGGTCCAAACCCCGGCAGTCTTGCTGCTTCAAGTCTGGTACAACAAGATTTTATGCCAGATTGGATGAAGTCATTACAGCAGCGCTCTCCTGTTTCTGATACTCTGCCATCCTCTGCTCCGCCAATGCCGTCACAATCGGCAAAAATGCCTGCACAACCAAAGCCGACTCCAATGGCCGAGCAACGCACAAATGAGATGCCACCGGGTGGTGCGCATGGTTTTTCTGCGGGTGATCTTGTCGATAAACAGTCTTTGCCTGCATGGATGACGCAACAAGAGGGAAGCGGATCCATCCCCGCGCAACCAGCAGCAGGTGGCACTATCTCACCATCTTCTTTAGTTGATATGAATGCTTTACCATCCTGGTTACAGGAGAGCAATCGGCAAGGAAAGAAGAGCGGAGCACTGCCATCTGCCCAGAACTACTCCTGGCAATCTCCACAGCCACCGATGCAAGCAGGAAGCGATCAGCAACTTCCATTTGGGCAGCCGATGCCTCCAATGCCGCAAGCATCTCCTGTTTGGCAACCGCCACAGGTTCCTTCCACCCCAGGAATGAATACTCCGCCCGCCCAGGGTGGTATGTCGGCATCGTCGTTTATTGATCCAAATGCTTTGCCACAATGGCTACGTTCAGGCACCGGACAACCAGATCAGGCTGGAAATGCAATGCCATTCCAGCAGGCAGGTCCCAATCAAATGCCATTCCAGCAGGCAAGTGCCAATCAACAAAGGAGTGGATATAGTATACCGCCGCGCGTTGAGAATGTGCGGGTACCAAGTCGACCGCGTGGAGAGATAAATCCCAACGAAGGTAACGAAGCGGCTGCGAACGTGTTTGCGTCGATGCTTGGAGTTGCCTCAACATCACCGAATTTTCCTGGTTCTCCACCAGCGCAGGGGTATGGAATGCCGGGTATGTCAGGTTCTCCAATGCAGAACCCCTCACCTGTTGGGAATATGCCTGGTCAGGGAATGGGCGCGGCACCAGGATACAACAATTCACAAGGGATGCAAGGTGCGCCACAGGGCTATCCTTCAGGTGGCTTCAATGATGGCAGATATCCGACAGGGAATCTGGCGCAAGGCAATTATCAATCCGGAAATTCCTTTTCAGGTGCGCCACAGTATCAGTCTGGTGGCCCTGGTATCCCTTCTACACCGAATGGTATGGGAGGAGGAGGCCTGGGCATGGAAGCTGGTGGGCAAAGAGCGTCTACGAAGCCAGCGAAAAAGAGATTGTTCGATACGATCCGGGACTGGTTCCGCTAGTTGTTAGTTGAGGGATAAGGAAATGCAAGCATATTCCTATTTAGAGGGTGAACAGGATCCAGCAGAGGGGACTACACAGAGCAATAATCCCACATCGGCTAATTCTCTCCTGGTTGCTGATTGTGGGACTGTATTCACAAAAGTCTCTCTATTTGGCCTTGTTGAAGGTCAATACCGCTTGATGGCGCGTGGAGAAGCACCGACCACAACCAGTGCACCGCAAGAAGATATTACACAGGGCATTATTCAAGCAATTAATGTCATTGAATATATTACCGGTCGACGTTTTGTTGATAAGCAACGTATAATCTCTCCTGAGCAAGAGAGTGGAGATGGCGTTGATGTTTTTATCGCTACAGTAAGCGCGGGTGGTCCTTTACGGATGGTTGTGTTGGGATCAGTCAATTCAACGTTGGAGGCATTGGTAACACAGGCGGTTTCAGGCTTATATGCTGAGATGCAGACGCTCCCATCACCTTCATTTGTTGCCGCATCTTCTCCTGGAGCTTCCTGGACGCCAGAGCGTATTGCTCAGGAATGGGAGCGTCAGATAGGGGTTATGCGTGAATTGCAGCCTCAAGCGGCATTAATCGTAGGGATGGCCGATGGGCCTGGTGGTGCTAGCGCATTACAAGAGGCATGTCAAATTTTAGTGAGCGTATTTCGCGAGCGTAATGATCAATATGGGGCTCATGTCGCTGCGGGTGCGCCGTTGCAGAATGGGTCAACGAAGCAGTGTTCAGTAATCTATGCCGGGGCACCACAGTATGTAGATGCCGTACGTCGTATGTTGCAAGATGTTGCAGGAGTAACACGCGTTGATCCTCTCGTTTCTTCGGCTCAGCTTGGTGCAATCAGCGTCGCAGTTGGTTCACTTCATGAGCAGAATATTATTCAACGTGTTCCTGGATATGAGCGCTTGCGTACGTGGTCTAGCTCGGCTCCTGGAGCTACTGCCACGTCGTTGAGCAGCCTGGTACGTTTCCTGGCACAACATTATGCTATGAATGTAACAGCGGTAGATGTGGGTGGTGCTACGACGACTGTGATGGTAGCTGGCGAGCAGGGCGAATTCATCCCCCTGGTCAATTCGGGTCTGGGTGTTGGTCCTGGTCTTGGGGCTATTCTCCAACAGAGCGGATTACAGAACGTTACGCGCTGGTTGCCCTTTATTGTGTCGGAGGAAGAGATACGGCAGTTTGTGCTTAATCGGATGGTGCATCCGCATATTATTCCCAGTAGTGTGCGTGAGTTGCAGATCAGTCAAGCATTTGCACGCGAGGCTATACGTCTAACGATAGACGAGGCACGCAAAAATGCGTCCGATTGGGCGAATGCTGATCTTATTCTGGCGACAGGTGGTATCCTCTCGCATACCCCCCGATATGGGCAGGTAGCGTTAATGTTGCTGGACTCATTGCAACCACGCGGTGTTACCTCACTGGTGCTGGATAAGACGATGTTGATCTCGCAACTGGGAGCCGTAGCTGCTGTCGCGCCTGTCACTGCTGTACAGGTCAATGAAAATGATGCGGTCACCCACCGATTAGGGACGTGTGTCATCCCCTTTGGTGGTTTGCAGCCAGGGCAATTAGCTGTACGTGTAGGGGTGGAATACAGCAATGGGCGTCAGTTGACAGTGGATGTGATGGCTGGTTCTATGGAAGTTATTCCGCTGCAACTTAATGAGCAAGCATTGCTAACATTGTTCCCAGCTCCGACTGTGGATGTAGGGCTTGGACCCGGTGAGCGGGCACGAGCGGCTGAAGAGATTGATGGTGGACTGGTTGGATTAATCATTGATGCGCGTGGGCGTCCATTAGTATTACCTGATGATGAGACAGAGCGTCAGGCACGACTCCTTCAGTGGTCCCAGGCGTTGGGTGCATAGGGAGGGACTGGAGGTTCCTGTCATGGCCTATCGAAATGGGTGGTCTGTGATAGAGCAGGCAGTAGTGCAGCGAGAGCGCTGGCCGGGTGTATACGATATGTATCCTACTCCTCTGGTTTATCCAGGCCAGATGGTTTATCCAGGCCAGCCCGTTTTGCGCCTACAACCTGTTAAGCCTGGCGAGCAGAGTGGTGGGCAACCTGCAACTGAAATCGTTCCTGCTGGATTATTGGGGCGTGTGGTGAAAATTACATTGCGTGGAGGGGTGGTGATTGAG
>JACDAE010000670.1 GCA_013695595.1 Ktedonobacteraceae bacterium
ATGGTGTAGGGGCGCAGTTCACAAGCCCACGTTGCATGCCGCAACTTTTAAGCGCTTAAATATACTATACTAACGGGCACAATGGAATGTCAAGCCGGATCAAATCTATACAAAGAGGCCCGATTAATCACGCTCATAAGACGGTGCCTGTGAGCGCTAAATCGGGCTTCTACGGCTTTTAAAAAATTAAAACGGTTAAAATCTTTTAGCCAACCTTGACCTGGACCATAAATTGTTGCGTCCCTTTATTACAGGATACAGTGCTTGCTGTACAATTGGGTTGTCCGGTAGCTGAAATTTGTGCTGTACCAGATTGACCTGCATTGAAAATGCCCTGCACATTCGTTGGCAAGGGAGCATTTGCCCAGGGGACCAGCACATTTGCTTGCGAGATCGAGACGAGCCAGCGTGTATATGCCTTGTTATCCAGTTTCAGCTCTATCGTGGTACCCAACTTGACCGTAATCGAATGATTATTGTCGGCCAGGGTGAGTATCTTTTGGCTAACTGTATTAATTGCAATATGTGTTGGGGTTGGTCCGACTTCTTTAATAGTGTTGACGGTAGAGGTACTGCTGGCGTTCGTAGTCTGAGACGAAGAAGATGGTGTCGAGTCGCCGCAACCAACCATACCACCAAGCATAAGGAATAGACCTATTCCTGAGACGACCAAAAATAGAATGCTACGTTTCATTGCGTCCTTGCTCCCTTTCGAGAAAATTACATAAACGTTATGGTTTCTCTATGCATGATACACTGTTCATCGATTTATCGCAATGCAATAAGACAAAAGTAGTCAATTTTTGCTCGTCCTATGCCATTGCGATCTCGCCGTTTTGTATCTGCGTCTGAACCAGTTGCGTGTAAAAACCATTTTTGCGTAAGAGTTGCTCATGCGTTCCCTGCTCAATGATACGCCCCTGATCCAGCACCAGGATCTTATCTGCGTTACGGATAGTACTGAGACGGTGTGCGATGATAACCTGAGTGCATGGCAGGCGACTAAGGTTGCGTTCGACAACACGCTCGGTCACAACATCCAGTGCGCTGGTGGCTTCATCCAACAACAGCAATGCTGGATGATGGGCGAGTGCACGCGCCAGTGCTAAGCGTTGGCGTTGCCCACCAGAGAAGGCGCTACCACCCTCCGAAACGAGCGTATCATAGCTCATTGGCATTTTGTCGATGTCTTCATTAATTGCGGCAATGCTGGCCGCTTCGACAATGCGCTCCATATCCATTTCAGGATTGTTCAGGGCAATATTGTCTTTTACGGAGCCGCTAAAGATGAATGACTCTTGTAGAACAACGCCAAACTGACTGCGTACATCCTGATAATTGAGCTGCTCAAGCGGAACCCCATCGAACAGAATAGAGCCTTTTGTGGGGAGAATCAGACCAACCAGAAGTTTGCCCAGCGTACTTTTGCCTGAGCCGGTGCGTCCGACCAGTGCTATCTTTTGCCCAGGATAGATCTGCCCGTTGATATCATTGAGGATCAATGGCGCGTTTTGATCATAGCGAAAGCTCACGTGCCGCAACTCGATATGGCCCCTCAATTTATGTGGCGTCTGAACCTCTGTGGGATCTTGCTCAGGCTGAGTTGCGATCACATCGGCGATCCGGCTAAAGTGTGCGCGTATGATCTGCAATGACTGACCAGTGCTGGCAAGAGAGCCAAGTGGTACAAGGAACTGAATTGCCAGTGTATTGAGAGCAAGCATCGTTCCTACCGCCATCGTGCCATTGATAACCTGCGTCGCGCCGATCCATAGTAAGAGCAAGGGCGACAGAAGACTTATGATACCAAGCAGACTACCAACAACTGAAGAGAGATAATTGAGACGAAGCGAGACATTCATTTCATCGAAGAAGAGGTTTTCCCACCGCGCAAATGCACGCTGCTCGGCACCCGCAGCCTTCAATGTTGCGATGCCGGATAGGATCTCGTTCATGTAGCCTTGTGTCTTCCCTTGCGCCTCCAGATCACGCTGCGTCAGGCGACGAATGGCGGGTGAAGTGATCATTAGCAGTACAATCTGGATAAACCCGATGACCAGTGTGGTTCCGGCAATCAGCTTTGAAAATGAGAGCAGGATAATGAAGTAGACAATGACGGTTCCCCCATCCAAAAGAGTGGATATAAGCTGATTGGTGAGCAGGTCACGAATGGCTAGATTGCTATTCATGCGTGCCAGCAGGTCACCATTCAAGCGTAATTGAAAGAAACGATAGGGTAAGCTTAACAAATGCTCGAAGAAATTAAGCATCATGTTGGTGTCGACTCTCGTCTGCAGATAAATCAGCAGAGAAGAGCGTAAGAAGCCTGTGATGCCTTGCATCAGGATCAGCAGGAGCATGCCCAATCCCAGCACGACCAACATATTCGGATCTTTGCCAGGTAAAATACGATCAATGACAACCGCCGTTAAGAGAGGAGCACCCAATCCTAGCACTTGTAATAACAGCGATGTACCAATAATCTGGGTAAGCACTGTGCGCATATGTAGGAGTGAGCGCATGTATTTCCAGGGGGTGAGCGCTTTTTCGGGCGCTTTTTGCTCAAATTGTGCTCCAGGCTCTAACAGAATAGCGACACCAGTAAAACTGTCATCGAACTCTTCACGCGACAATCTTCGTCGCCCGGCAGCGGGATCAATGACATCGATGCGGTTGGCAGACCAGCGTTCGACGATCAGGAAGTGGTTGAATTCCCAGTGCATGATAGCAGGCAAAGAGACGTAGCGGAAGTCGTCCAGATTTAATGAGACCGCACGTACGCGTAGTCCATACAGGCGGGCAGATTTCACGATCTCCAGTGCTGTAAGTCCATCGCGCCCAACCCCACAGCGTTCTTGAACCGCCGAGATGCTTGTGCCATATCCATAATAATTTAAGACCATAGCCAGGCAAGCGGCTCCACATTCAACAGCAGTTACTTGCCTCATCTCTGGGACGCGTCGTTTCTTTTTCCCGAACTTTACCTTTGACCTGGGGGGAGATTGCGTGGATTTTGTTGTGAGAACCTGCATTTCGCGCGTCTCTGACTCCATAATCTGGAGGAGTTCTGCAGGATATCTGGATGTTTGCTGTTCCCATCGGTAAGTACCCGTTCCTGTTGCGAATGTGTCGGGGTTGCGTGCCCGTTGCGATGGATAGGGAAGGGTCCTCACGAGTTTAGGGGTATTTTCGCGCTGCATGTTCTCAACGCGTTGAGGTGCCGTTGCTCCCCTGGGAACTGGATTATGGATATGATCAGGCGCGGGCGTTCTGGACTCAGCAACCGGTAATGATGGCGCAGAATCGACATACCAGGTAAAGTCTTGTGATGTAAGTATTGGTACACCAACCGGAACATCGGGGACGACATTGTTGCTTTGTTCATTGGGGCGATTATTTAAAGAAGCTAACTGAGGCATCACCACGTGCCGCTTACTGGTCTGGCTTAAACCTGTAGGAATAGGATTTTTATCTTGCATTGGTTCCATGAGTGCTTATCCCTCTAGTTTAATGTTGGAGAACAGTCTGTATTGTATGGATAATCGTGTTAAAGAATTGTTGAAGAGTGCTTATATAGCCTGGAATATTGTTGACTCCGGGTAAAATGGAGAGCGCACTCTGTGTTCCAATCTGTATTTGTGCCTGACATTGACTGCCTAAATACGTTTGTGCCAGTGACATTGGTTCGACAGGTGCCAGCGCGACGACAGATGGTCCAGATAATGTTTGCGCCAGGGGTATTGGTAAATTAAGCTGTGTGGTGATTGCTGCTGGACTCATAACGCCAGCTTCCACACTTTGAACAGTGCTTGTAAAGGTAATATTGGCTGAATTAATAGTAATGGTAACAGGTTGCCCTACTTTCAGATTTGCCTGCTGGTCGGGCGGTAAAATAAGCAATACGACAATTGCCTTCCCATTTTTGCCATTGGCTGCTTTTGGCTGGACGACGACCCCTTTTCCCTGAATGAGAACTGGCTCTTGTATAGACCAGACGAGAGCGCCTGCACCAAGAAAGAGCAAAAGTAATGCCCACAGAAACACAAACATCCGTGGCGAAACTAAACGTAAGATGACATGCAATTCCTGCCTCTGCATGTACTTATCTAAAGCTCGCTTACGAAAAATTGAACGATCTACGCTTGCCATTACTCTACCTCATTCCCTTGCTCGGTGAAAAATAGTTTGTACTTTCTACTCACTTATAAAATAGTCTGGCAGGTTTTTCTCTATCGATCAGCAAAAGTGCCGCAACCGTCGAAGTAGCCGATCACAGGGGACCTTATAGGTCATCGTTGATCGCAATACAACGGCGGGAAGCGGCATTTTCGAAACTCTTGCAGCTACTAATAGGGCGCTACTAGCAACTGCCTCGTCTTACCAGTGACCAGTGAAAGGTGTCGTGCTGATGACGTTTGCATTATTTGTCATTCTTTTGCGATCATCCCAATCATGATCATTCATGACATGATGGTGGTGGTGGTGATGATGATGACGATGTGTCCATTTTTTGCGATCATCCCAGTCATGATCATTATCACGACCACCAGCGGCCTGAGCCAACTGCTCTTCGGTCAGTTCCTGCAGGACGACATCTTGTTCGGTAGACGATTTCTTGAAGATCGAAAACATGCTTGTTTCCCTTTTCTAATCTTATGTTTTGTTTGTACGTAACGATTGTGTTGTTACAATCATTACTTTTCATATCTTTCAGAGTTATTTATCTCTCTGATGTATATTGTCACGATGACTTTTTACAATATTTACCCAATAGTACATTTGCTATAATAAATATGTCTGCTTTGACTCCAACAAATTAGGGATTTGCTCAAATACGCGCATCAAAAATGCATAAAAACATCTGGAATTATATAGAGTAGATTGCGTTATATCCGAAATCGACCGATCCTGATGGCCTGTTTCTCAAATAAACAGGTTTATGAGGGTGGAGAAAAAAGTAATATTGGTTCTCCCCACTTACCAATATAGGTGGGAATCAGCTTCCAATTGAGCAGGTGTTCTTTATTAAGCGTCAATGTCAGGATATTTCCACGGCGTACCACGTCGGCATCCATGTAATCGAAGACAAAATTTCCCAGGCTGTAAATAATTGGTTTACCCCGATAGTACTCATATGGCTCGATCACATGGGGATGAGCGCCGACAACCAGATCAGCACCAGAATCGATGGCCACACGGGCGAGGTGGCGTTGATGAGCATTGAATGTGGTGATATATTCAGTTCCCCAATGCATAAAGACAATAACAAAATTTGCCTCTTTACGCGCCAGAGGGACATCCCGGCGCACATTCTCTTCGTTAAGCCAGGCATGACCAGGGGTTGTATCTGTGGCTGCAAAATAATAGGGAGCAATCTCGTCATAGGCTAGAAAGCCTACCGTCGTGTTGCGGACTGTTTTGAATACCGGAGCATGCGCCTCATGCTTATTGCGTCCACCACCAACAGGTGTAATCCCATGCTCAGGCAACGTCATAATTTCGTCGACAAATGCCTCTTTGCCATAATCGCCGCTATGGTTATTTGCCACGGAGACTACATCGAAGCCCGCATGCATGAGACGCCTGTATGCACGAGGATCGCCATGCAGAATAAATGGTCTGGGCTTGTCTACCGGAGTACCTAGCCTGGAAATAACGCATTCCAGATTGCCAATCGTCAGATCAAATGCATGCAGAAAAGCGGTGGTATGGGTAAATGGAAAGGGATCATCTGGAGAAGTGGCAAGCAGATGGCTATTTACCGTACGACCAAACATGACATCGCCAGTAAAAGCGAGAGTGACTGGTCTATCTGCTAGCGCCGTGGATTTAATGGATGTTTGCATCGGCACTTTTATGCTTATGCTTTTGGTGCGTATATGCTGGTTAATAGAGCGCGTGTGTTCGTCGCAGCTTGCTAAGCCCAGGGCCAGAGCACCGCCAGCGGTCAGTATCTCACGACGGGTCCAGCCTTTTTGATGCTTTTCTCTTTTATGGGTGTCCATTTTCTCTCCCTGAAATGTAGTAGTATTGTATTATGAGTTTATTCTATTGCAGTGATTAAGCTGCATATCGGCATGTTTTGCATGAAAGGGATGCTATGACTCTATTCCCCCAACACCGTCCAGTAACTCTGGCTCGTCGTGGCATGGTTGCTGCTCCTCATTATCTGGCAGCGGAGGCTGGACTCGATCAGCTCAAGGT
>JACDAE010000741.1 GCA_013695595.1 Ktedonobacteraceae bacterium
ATATAATCCTTATCTAGTAGCCAGACCAGACGGTAATGCACTGCATAGTACATTGCATTGTTGGGCCATTGTGCACATAGTATGCCTAATAAGTCCTTTGTGTCAATGGGCTAATTTCAGTACCCTCAAACGGATCGAGAAAAATGAGTATCTCCAACCGCCTCTAGCGGGAAAAGTATACCTCTCAAGCCCGAAGAGGTCAAGAGGAAATGCACTAGAAATTGTTTTCTCACGTCATAATCATTAAAATCCCTTCATTCTGTCTCGTTCTGTATATATTCCACTATATCTTGTTAAAAACCTTATATAGTACTGGTGCTTTCTGCATGTTATTTATCCATGCCACCTTTTGCTTTCTTGCTGAGTTATTGTTAAGTATTTTGTTCCGTAGGTTATGCCTGGTTCGATCATTGCTCCCTCAAACCATTCATTGAATGTTGTGATGGTAATCCATTCGGGATTACTGGCTATCGCAGCATTCCAACTCGTACGATAGGTTGCTCCATTATTACGTGGTATCCTGTATGCTCCTACACGCCCAGGTACACGCGTATCATCGTAACCCGGCAGAACCCCTGCCGCCCAGATTTTATGGCTATGGTGAGTCGCATTGTATGCGTTCACTTTGTTGCGGAATCCTTTATCGACTTCTGCCATATTCCCATACTGAAGTCCCCAATAGCCCGCACTAAAGAGATGAATACCATCAAAGACAGTGAGCAGAGCGGTATCAACACCTTCGGCTGACCAGAGCCACCGGTGGTGGGGGTCCACTTATTGACGAATAGATGCCCATAAAGCCAGTGTGCGCCCGTTGCCTAAAGGATCCCAGAAAAAAAGGACCGGTCTGCCATGCCAGTGCAGAAAGTGAGGGTTGTTACTATACTGGGAGGTTATGTACCGCAGTCCATTGACCATTCTGGTCTGACTATGTAAAGCTGGTGCATCGCTTTCTATATACAAGGTTGAGGCGAAGGGATACCTTGTACGCTTTTGGAGAGAGTCTGCATGTGTAAGAAGCTTCGCAAAATTGTGATCGGTTTTATCACCAGGACCCCACCAGGAATTGATGAAGCCTGTAATTCCCGCATGTGCTGCCCAGTTTATCTGACGCTCAATTGTGGCATCATCCGTTGAATTGTATCGAATGGTGGGTAAGGTTGACATATGACAGGTGCACCAATCTTTTGGTTGATACCATGCATAGTAAAATGCTAACACGAGGCGGTCAGCGCGAATGGCGTGACTGATTGGAGCGCCGTCAGCCGCTTGTCCGTGTGCCTGTGTTCCTCCTCTATAGAGTACATTGGTGAGAACGATGAGTAATACGACAAAAAACGTGAAAACCTTGCCTCTTGAAGTACGATAATTTGCAAGCATAAAACCTCCTACTGAATGCATGCTACCTCTACGTATTTTCAACATATTATTGTATATACGTATCTATATACAATAATGAATGATAGAGAGTATAACATGTATATTGATTAAAACGCATTACAATTCTTTCACCAGGATGGCCTACTTCTGGTTATGTATTCGGCAAATTATCGGAAGGAGAATAGGGTCTCGAAGTGAGGATATGCAACTTTTTGTGTATGTAACCCGTGTATACACCATATTGCATTCGTTGCGAGTGGGGAAGGAAGCATGTTCAGTATCAATTAGAGCATGTTAACCTCAGTCTGCTTCGACTTTTTCCTGTTCATATCTAATATGTATAAAAGAGGAATAGGAGATGTAGGCTGCTATATATCATTTTAAAAGGGGAAATGTATGACAACAATAGAAAGATCGACTGTAGTAGGTGTTTTCGATGATCGTATTCGTGCGGAACATGCATTAGAAAATCTTCATCAAGCCGGATTTAGCGATGATAATATAGGGTTTGTAGTGCGCGATCTGGTGACCGACGATGTAAATTATGCCGTGATACAGCGTGATACAGCGACTGGAGCGGCAACGGGGGCTGTAGGAGGTGGTGTGGTAGGTGGCTTGCTGGGAGCTGCCGCTGCTCTTTTGATTCCTGGCCTCGGTCCAGCTCTTGCAGGTGGTATTCTGGCTGTAACATTGGGGGGAGCAGCTCTTGGAGCAGTGGCGGGTAGTTTTGCTGGTGCTCTTACTGGTTTTGGAGTTCCTGAAGAAGAGGCAATGTACTATCAAAACGAACTTGAGATGGGGCGTACTATCATAACGGTCAAAGCACCTGAGCGTTATCAAGAGGCCCTGGAGATTTTGCGTCAAGATGGAGCTTATGATGCAACTGCACGCGCAAACCCTCAGAATGTTCCTCTCCAAAGCTCGAATACCGGGCCCGATGAAACACATGATCCAGATGCAACAATGAAGCATCCTGCTGTGGAAA
The DNA here is from genome assembly GCA_013695595.1 of Ktedonobacteraceae bacterium. Lineage (GTDB taxonomy): Bacteria > Chloroflexota > Ktedonobacteria > Ktedonobacterales > Ktedonobacteraceae > JACDAE01. Next base: position 2,366 of record JACDAE010000741.1, read on the forward strand.
AAGCTGGAGCATATACCTCAGAACCACTCTCGAATGCTCCTGAAGATCAACCAACCGCATATCAACCAGCCTCACGAGTTTATGATCGTTCCGCTGAAACAGGCACACCTGAGAGCGATACGTACGATACACATGGTGCTGATGAAAGCAGTCGCTAGACTACTGCAATTTTGCATGTTGATCTCAGAATGGTATGGATGCGATATATCTTTTGCGTCCATACCTTTTTTGATACACTCGCCTTTCTCCGCTCCAAATCCTACTATCGTATTCATTTTGCCCACTCAATCCTTCAAAATTCGCAACGTTATAGGTATAAATTTCGTACTAGAAAATAGATGGGTATCATCGTTGTTCATCTTGACTTTGGAATTACTATCTGTTATATTATAAATAGCAAATAGCAATAACGCAAAGTCTTTTCATTTCAGGATATAGGAAGAAATATTCTGATCACGAAGTCTAATCCCTGGTTCCATGAGGAGGAACTGAACATGTATTACTACAATGGAAATTCGCGTGGGGGCCCCAGGCGCTCACGAGGTATATATGGTTTTCCCTGGCTACTGTTTTTTATTATATTCTTCAATTTACATTCCTTACCCTGGATTCTGATGACTCTTATAACGGTAGGGTTTGTCTTTCTCATTATCAAAGCTTTTATGGCAACTGGAGTGAGTGGGAATTCAGCGCCCAACAGAATGAGGGCACCGCAGCAACCCTACTATCAACCACCTCAACAGCCGTATCAGGCACCACAGGAGTCACCCTACCAACCTTACGATCAAGGATACCAGGCACCACGAGAGGTCTATCGGGAAGGTGGACAGCAATATCAGTACTCGGCTCCTGAGGCATATGATCAATATGAGCAACCACAGGCTCAGTATCCAGAACAAATGCCTCCAATGGAGCAGCGTTAAAAGATCTGAGTGACACTGGTTAAAGAGTTTCTCGCGTAAATAGAGTTTTTGAGGGGAGTTACAGAATGTTTTATGATAGAAGAGCGCGACGTGCAGCCAGGAGAGCCTATAGAAGAGGTTTTGGCGGTCGGCGTGGCATCTTTGGCTTTCCCTGGTTTCTTCTAGTTTTGCTCATCATTTTCTCTCATACATTTTGGGCACTGGTTGTTGGAGTAGTGGTTGCTATCGTGTTAACAGCCATTCTCTTAAGAGTGTTTGGAAGCCAGGGTATGATGGGGGGAAACTATCAGCAGCCTCCACAACAGCCATACTACCAGCCACCTTATCAGTCGTCGCAAGATCCTTATCAACAGGCATACCAGCCCCCACAAGAGCCATCTTATCAACCCTATGATCAGGGATATCAACCTCCAAAATCTCAGGAAACGTATCAAGAGGGTGGACAAGCACATCCATATGCCAAACAAAATGATCCCTATCAGCAATATGAGCAACCACAGGCGCAATATCCAGATCAGATGCCCCCAATGGAACAACATTGATAGATGAATACAATGTAATTTTTTGAGATTTAATCCTTACAGTTGCAGAGTCTCATCCGTGCGGGACAAAAAATAAAGGCAATCAAATACTATCGTCAAGCAACAGGTTTAGGACTCAAAGAAGCCAAAGATGCTGTAGAATGGTGAGAAGCCCAGATGCAACAGAATATGTAACTAAAAAGTGGAGTTTGCTCAATCTCCACTTTTCACCTTTTCGAAGAGATACACAACCAGGACTTATTTTCAAGGAATCACATTTGTGTCCGCGTTGAGCGCAAGCACGAAGCGTGCCAGGACATCAGCCACTTCATCCATATCCTTCAGTGACGCAATTTCCGATCCAGTATGCAGGTAACGGCAGGGGATACTCACCAGACCTGTTGCAACACCACCACGTGCGATCTGGACCAGGTCGGTATCGGTATACGTACTGCCAGCCTGTGGATCGATCTGATATGCAATTCCCGCCTCATTTGCCGCTTTAATCAGGAGTTGATAAACACGTGGATTGATATTCCCACCAAGTGTAATCACAGGACCTCCATTCAACTTGACCTCACCAATCTCTTGTTTAGAGGTGCCTGGATGATCAGAGGTAAATGTTACGTCTACGGCGATGGCAATCAATGGAGCGACGCTATAAGCGCTTGTAGTTGCACCGCGAGATCCCACTTCTTCCTGAACTGCTGATACGAGAAAGACCCCTGCTTGCAGAGACTCTTGTTGTTCATGAATGCGGCGCATGGCCTCGATAATAGTGAAAATGCCTGCTCTATCATCTAATGCTTTAGAAACGACGAGATCGCCATTGAGACGTGTAAGTTGGGCTGCTCGTGTAACAGGGCTTCCTAGAGGAACAAGCTTCTGTGCCTCTTCTTTATTCACAACGCCGATATCAATCCACATCTCAGAAATATCTGGCAGTTTGCTTCTCTCTTCTGCCTGAAGAGTATGAACTGGTTTGCGACCGATGACTCCTGTGATCGGCCCTGTTGGTGTCTGAATCAGAACGCGATCGGCGGCCAGGGTTGCCGTATCGAAGCCGCCAATGGGAGCGAAATAGAGAAAACCTTGATCATCGATATAGCGAATAAGAAAACCAATTTCATCGCAATGAGCTGTCAGCATCACGTGAGGCTGAGCATCAGGGTGGAGTGCAGCAATCACATTACCGTGAACGTCGGTACGTATTTCATCGGTATAGTGCTCCAGTTCTGCACGAATAATCTGCTGTACAGGTTGTTCAAAACCTGAAGGTCCGGAACAGTCGGTTAATTGACGCAAAAAGGAGAAACGAGACTCATTCATGAAGTACTCCCGTTAAGTAAATATGTAAAAGCATGCATATAACGACATACAGGTTTCGCCATAATGTGACGAAACCTGTATAGAATAGCGGCTGCAAAAATTATGTTAACGTACAAACAGTTTAAGCACTTCATCGACACCGGGATGGGCGCGGTTCAGGCGCAGATCCTCGGCACCAGTAGAGTCCGTTTGAACGAGCAAAATACCTTGTTGTATACACGTATTCAGAAGTTCGCGAGCAGACTCACGAGTGAGCCGTCCCCGGAAACGATTCTTCGGGTTAACGGGATCGCCAATGAAATTAGAGACACCAATAATGGTACGCCAGGACCAATTGCGATCAATATAGTCAAGGAACTGCAAAAACTGTGGATCGAGGACATCCATAGGCGGAGTCCCATAGGGTAGCTGAAACTGCTGTGACGAGCCGCCCTGGTAGTTAATGGCAGGCATCGCACCGGTTGTGCCTGTTGACGACGATATAGGATAGCTGCCTGGTTGTATAGCAGGGAGAGCCCCTGTCGTACCAGTGTTCATAGGAGTACCAGCCCCACCAGGGACGAGTGGCACAAATTGGTTAGCACTGCTGATTAAATCTCGGCTGACGGTTCCTGGAATACCAACAACAATAACAGTTTTGTTCAAACGTAACTTTAGACGAGCACTAATTCTAGTAAAATCTTTATCGCCAGTCATCAAAACAAATGTCGTGATGGTAGGACGATCAAAAACAGTTTCAATGATATCCATCAACATATTTAAGTCGACAGTACTTTGTACTACAGTGCTTTGTACAATGGTGCCATTCCCACCCGGATTAACAGCAGGCATATGACCAGTATTACCAGAGGTATGCTGGTTGGCAGTGGGAGGATATCCCAGAGGACCAGTACTGCTTGCCAGAGGACCTGTGGGGCTGGATTGTCCATAGGAGTTCTGGTAGGGGCGGTAGAGGTCACGCTGCTGATACTCGGACATGCTATAACTCTCTTCAGTGGGCTGCTCATCTTCTAATGGGAGATTTTCTTCAACATCATTTTCCAGGGGATGAGAAGTATCTTGATCGGCATCCCAACCATTATTTGCTACCGACGGAGTAAGAGCTGGGAGGGCTCCTGAGTTACCAGTAACCGTAGAAGGCCACTGCCGTGGAGTAGCAGGAAAAGCACCTGTTCCTTGTTCAGAAGGGTAATTAGTAGAGTTATTAAGCATGCCTGTGGGTGTATTACCAGAAGCATAATGGATAGTTCCCATCCGAATGCGATCTCGCTGCTTGGCGGGGCAATCGACACGATCGATCATTGCCGCAGTCAAGCTGCCTTTAAAAGGCTCTGGCTGGCGAGACCAGTCCGCATAGGCGCGGGCCACCATAACAGTACCATACCGACGGGCAACAGCAATAAGCTCTTGTGGGTCAGGCTCCCGTCGTTGAATATTTAGCATACTGTAGCGTATGTTCTCAAAATCGATGAATAGAGCAATATCTTCGGGCACAACCTTCTCCTCTCATGGGGAGAAACCGCGCAGGCCAAGATTTATGATTGTTCAGGTGCTTGGATAACTTTGCAGTGCATCCTATAGCTAAGAGCATATCATACTTTATTGGTAAAGTCGAGAGGTCTGCGCTTTACTTTGCGTACCTACTATGGTATATTTTGTAGTCGAGAAAGGCTTTGACTGTTTTAAAAAGAATGTATACACAGGAGAGAACAGGTAAATTCAGTCTAACTCTTTCAATGATAGAGGAACCAGAGGGATACCCCCGGTTCCTATACGAACTGCTATACATTGGTGTGTTAACGCGCAACTCCGACCAGTTCACGATCATGCTGTACAAGGAAGCGATGGAGTAGGCCCGCATCTGCGGTAGGATACTCTGCACTCTTTTCCTCTGTACTGTTCAAGAGATCATATAAACTGGCGATATCGTAACGAGCCTGTACTTGAAGTTGACCGTCACTATCAAAACCTTCTACGAAGAGGCCGTCCTCTTCTTCTTGAATTGCGATGCTCTTCACGCCGATTTGATCGAGCACCTGACCTATTGCGCGCAAGATGCTCGCATAACTGAACGTGGCTGGCATTGATTCCTCCCTAAATAATATGGAGATAGTTTTTCTCAAGTTACTATAGTAGGACTGCACTGTCAAACTGTGACACCATGATGAGGTAGTGGTTTGTCAGCCTCCATACTACATACTGCACTCTAATAATTCTATCATACCTTTCGATAGTACGTCAAGGTTACCTTTTGACACTTATTTCGTCCTCTTTACATTTATTCCGTACACTCTCCACGAGTTTTTGGGATTACACAAAAATTCATTGCAAAAGGTGTTGACAACGAGCCTGATCTATGGCATATTATGCAGGCACCGCGCTAGACGTGTTGCAAATGTACGCTAACAACTGAATAAGCATGATTACTTCAATTTTGCTGAGCGATTTCGAGCAAGCAGGAGTTGAAGCAGAGGAAACAAGAACACCGAAGAAACGAACGAGAAAAGAGAACAAGCTACACAGAGTACGAGGTGGATGCCTAGGTGCTGAATG
>JACDAE010000018.1 GCA_013695595.1 Ktedonobacteraceae bacterium
ATTGACTATGCTATAGTTCATCTGGGATGAGTCCTCGTTTCGTGACAATTTGGTTATTATCACTCTAACAGGTTCTAATCCTTTTGTTGTGCTTTTGGGACCTCTGGAGGAAAATTAAAAAGCCCTGCAATAGGAAAGATATTGGGTACAAGCAGTCCTGGCAAATGTGAAGATGCTCTATACGTTTGCCGTGAAATCTGGTATAGTGTATACACAGCATTATCAATTTATGTTAGAAGGTCGAATGGTGGTTCATTGAGTGAAAATGTACCGCTGACGGAGCCAGAGGACCAGGAACCCGTGCAGCCGGGCTATCTTGGGCCAACCGCACCTGCTGGTCAGCTTCCGCCGAAAGGGGAGCGTGTCTGGGTTGATCGTAAGGATCAGTTATTGCATGCGGTGAACGTTCTTAGTACGTCGCATGTGGTGGCGATTGATGCCGAATTTACACAAGCGCGTTCTCGTAGCCAGACGAGCGCTGGAACAATGGTTCCGCGCCTGGCATTGCTGCAGATAGCTATTGATGAGCATTGTTTTGTTATTGATGCCTTGCGCGTGCAAGATCTTTCTCCCTTAGTCGCTGTGGTGGGCAATCCTGAGATTGTCGTATTATTACACGGTGCAGGTGGAGATATGCGTGTGATGGCGGAGCGCGGACTCAATGTCGTCCACTATTATGATTTAGAAGCAACGAGCCGCTCAATTTTTGGGCAACACGAATCGTCACTGGCGGCGATGTTGCATCGTGCATTTCATATGCGCCTGGATAAGAGTTTGCAGCGCACAGATTGGACGCGTCGTCCCTTACCCCCGGCGATGATTGCCTATGCTGCTCGCGATGCCGAAGTAACGTTGGCCCTCTACCATTGGCTTGATGAGAACTACCATTCTATTTTGCAGGTGCATGAAAATACCGATCAGCCTGATAAAGTTGCTTTCTGGATCGAACCATTTTTGCGTGGCACCGCTTCGCTATCGCCGGAGATGGCTGTGGCTGAGGCAAAGACAAAGGGTATTATTAAAAACAAAGCGCAGATTGTGAATGATTGTCGTGCTGCATTGGAGCATCTGGTTCATCCTATGCGTCGGAACCGTCTGCTGCGCCTGATCAGTGATCTTGCATTGATCCAACTGGTGCCTGATATTCTTCCTTTATTACAGAGTGCAACTTCGGACGAGCGTGCAGCCAGTGCGAGAGCCTTGGGACGTATGGATGTCAAAGAGGCCGAAGAGGCTATTCGTCTCTTACTCAATGATCCTGTACAGGATGTGCGCAAGGCAGCCTGGACGGCCTTACGCAATTTGAACGACAAGGGTGGAGATCTCCGCCGCAATCCGGGCAGTAAAGCCGCCGATGGGACGCGCAGTTGGAGTGTTGCAGCTTCAGAACAGGCTCCTGATAATGACAACGATTGGAAGGCTCGCCTGCGCTCGATGATGGAGCCGTAGGGGCGTGTGCTTGCCACCACCCGGTCCCCCCAATGATCGTGCATCGATTCCACGGGCTGTGGTAAGCATACACCCCTACGGCTGTGGTGAATTCATTTTTTCTCAATCGTGCCCTCCCAGGAGGGTTCAATTGTGCAGGTTATTTTTTGCGTGGCAGTCGCGTTCCGACCCATACTAAAAACAAGAGACCGGAGACGAGACTGATTTGGTGTATGCGCTCTGTCCATATCGCTTCTTGCAAAATATTGTCCTTACCTAATCCGAGTAAGCGTACGATTTTAAGCGCGAGAGAGGATGAAGCCTCTGGCTGAACCGGTGTTGGATGGGGTATTACAATATCTAATGTGGTATCTCCATTGCCCTCGCCAGCCGCTGTATAATTCGTGTGTAGTTGATCGGACAAAGAAGTAAAGAATTGTTGAATCAGCATTTTTAGAGCGCCTTTAGTAACTGCAGGTGTCAGGCGCATGCCGTGTTTGCTTATCGTCAACGTTCCTTTATAGTTAACAGTAGTATTATCTCCTATTTCATGTAACTGGATGCTGCCAACGCCCGTAATGGTATTGGGTTCGCCATTATTTTCGATAAGCAGGCGATAGGAAGCGGGCAACAGGTCTTCTGTAAAAGAGACCAGCCCTTGATAAGTTCCAACCAGGGGTGGGTATTTAATATGTATAGCAATGTTGTAACGGTTGTTATCAAGCGATTCTAGTTGTTCCAGGCCAGGAATAGCCTGTTGTAGCACCTCTTGCCTGGTCAGGCTCTGCCGTATTTCAGTCAGCTTTGACTGAAAGGTGTATGTCCCCTCGATATTCATGCTTATTCCCTTTTATCCGTAAATAAGTTCGATGGAAGAATGTTGCCATTATAGGGGAGTCTGGCGATAGCTGCAACCTTTTTTCAATTTTACGTTGAAGGACGCAGTAAAGCACAGGGCTTTTTAATCTGTGGGGGCAATACTCACGTACCAATGGTTTGCTCCCACCGTTTTTCTAATGAGGCTAAGTAATCCAACGGCTGATGACGGAACCGAAAGCGATTGAGCTGCTCAAGGTGGCTTTGACGGGTCTGCTCCCGAGCATGGTGCCACGATGCCGTAGGCACCCCACGTAAGCGAGCTTGGAGCTGGGCTTCTCCGTCAGGTTGATGAAGCCACCATTCTTGATACACAACGCATCGTCCATAGCACAGCAAATAGGTATTCCAGTTTTTTCGGCCACTGATACGGCGATACAGCATTTTAATGGCACGAATAGTCCGTTCCATATCATTATTGGTACGAGGAAATCCTTCGATATCATAGCATTGAATCAATCCTGGCCTCAGATGCTTCAAAACCCTGAAAAGTTCTCCTAACCGTCCTTTCTCATCTTCGGCTATTTCTTCTCCATTCAAAAACTGGAAAAGACGGTTCAAATAGGCATCAAACAACTGACCTACTGCTTGATTGGTGATCTCTTCTGGATGCTGTGCCCAGGAACCACTTAAAATGGTTTCTGCCTCTATAACCCAGGTGTGCATCATGGAGATCGAAGCAAGAATCTCTTTTTTCTCTTCATGAAGGCCAATAATGGTTTTCAAGCGCTTCAGGCGGTCTCCACTCGTTTTACTTACATTTCCTCTTTTTTTTGGAGGAGTTCTAAGCTGCTCTGAAGCTGGATCAGTGCTTTTTGCACTTCTAATGCTCCATAGTGGAATGGAGCCAAGCTTCCGATCTGTAAAGCCCCTTCTGTCACTGCTGCATACTCTTCTAGAATATGAAGCTGTTATGTCTCTTGCTCATTCTTTCCTTCTTGAGCATCTCCTTCTTTGAGTCTTTTCTGGAGATTTTGTCGATACTCGTGCGTTTTTTGTTTCATACGAGCTCGCATATCATTCCTCACACGAACATCGACCTGAGAAATGAGTCGTCCTGCATCACGAAGAACGTGAAATTGACAAATCTGATGGGGAATATTTGGCCATAATTCCGCTATTGCCTGTAATTCAGTCGTTTGGGCATCACTGATCGCCCCCATGACGGGTAAATTCAAGGCAACGACAGGAGAGAGGATCTGTTTTAATCGTTCTTTCGTACTTTCCGTCGTACTTTCTGCATTGAGGATTCTTCCCGTGAAGACATCACGCACCAGATAAATCGTTTCGTTTCCTGCATCTGGCTGAATACCATCAATGGAGAGCAAAAGTCCTTTGTTTTTCCGCACTTGCTCTTTCCATGCTTCATCGCCGCATGTTTCTGTTCCTGCACGAAGAAGAGGTGTATAGGCCTCAAAAAGAAACAAAATTTCCCGCCGCGAGATGGTTTGTTCAAGAGGAGCTAACTGTTCTAAAAGGCCGTGATGAATTTCATCAATGGTTCTATGATCCACCAACCGTAAATGCCCTACCTTGAGAACAATATCCAGTCCAAAGGTGAAACCAGAGAGGGACAATGCATCTGCTTCTGCACTTCGATACAGGACTGAACTTCCTCTACATTCTTTTTCTGGGCACCGATACCCACAGTGGATGACTCGAATGACTTGTGTCAATGTTACCACTTTTTTATCTGAAATGGTAACACATCTCTTGAGTCCTCTTTTGCATTCTAAACACTGTTTTATTTCTGGGTGGTAAATATGCTTGACTATTTGGCTATACTTCTTTTTCTTACGCAATCTTCATTTTTCTCTCTTCATGGATGTCTCTTTATTGTACCATATTTGGAAGTACGTGAGTATTGCCCCCACGGTCATAATAGTCCTAATAAGAGAGACGATCATGAATGTTATTTCTCCAATCCTTAACCACCTGGTTCGGACTATCTGCTGCAAGAAAGTGATCTCGGCCCATTCTGGTCACAGTCTTCTTCCATATGCTATAGTTAAACTTGCAAGGATGCAATCACCAGGTATGACGAATATCCGCCATATGTCTGTCTACAAACTAGCAGTTAGAAAGAGGAAACAACAATGCGGTTTGGTATCTGTGCCCCATTCCAGGAAATCGCCGCCCTTTCGACGTTCCCCTTCGACTATCTTGAAGAAAACGTGCAGCGTTTCCTGGCTCCTGAAAAGCCACAGGAGCATTTTGAAGAAATGTGGAAAGCTGCACGTACGCTCCCGATCCAGATTGAGGCAGCCAACTCACTCCTACCATCCGATCTCTTCCTGGTCGCCACACCAGAGCGACAGGTCGATACGGCCCGCCTGGAGCGCTATATCAAAACAGCCTTGCGACGCGCAGACCAGGCGGGTATACGCATACTCGTCTTTGGCAGTGGAGGCGCACGTGCCTGTCCTGCTGGCTACGATGTCTCCGCAGCGGTGCAGCAGATCGGCGAACATCTCGCCACATGGAGCACCTGGGCACACGATTATGGCGTGCGAATCGTGCTTGAGCCATTGCGCTACGAAGAGACGAATACATTAAACACGGTCGCGGAAGGTGGTGCCCTTGTCTCTCAACATATCACCTCCGGCGCTCGCTTACTGGCCGACGTGTACCATATGCTCTGTAACGCTGAAGCTCCTGAGACGCTGTTTCCATGGACAGCTCTCCTTTCCCACGTGCATATCGCGGAGCAGCAAGGACGTACCGCACCCGGTCGCCATGGCGAAGATTTTCGTCCCTATTTCTCCGCGCTCAAGCAGGGCGGCTATGATCAACGCATCTCCATAGAATGCAACTGGCATGATCTGCCCGATGAAGTCGATCTGGCATTAAGAGTGTTAAGAGAGCAGTGGGAAGAAAGCGCACCAGAGAGGATTTGAGGATCAGACATGACTGAACAACTTCGTTTTGGCATCGTTGGCTGTGGAGTTATCGGGGCACTCCACGCCAAAGCAATTCGCAGCCTGCCCACAGCACAGCTTGTCTCGGTGGTCGATGTCATACCAGAGAGGGCACAGAAGCTGGCACAGGAATATTCCGTCACTCCTTACGTTGATGCGCAGGAAATGTATGCCAAAGAGCACCTCGATGTCGCCACCATCTGCACTCCCAGCGGCATGCATGGCGCTCACGCCATTGAAGCAATGCAGGCTGGTTGCCACGTGATCGTCGAGAAGCCAATGGAGATTAACCTCGCCACCATCGAAAAGATGCTCCACGTGCAGCAGGAGACGGGGCGCAAAATGGCCGTCATCAGTCAGCATCGCTTCGATAGCGCAACACAGCAGGTACACAAACTGGTAGACGAGCAGGAATTCGGCAGGCTGGTCCTCGGCAATGCGGTCATTCCCTGGTGGCGCTCACAACAGTATTACGATAGTGGTGCATGGCGCGGAACGTGGGCGCTCGATGGTGGCGGCGTATTGATGAATCAGTCGATCCATTCCATTGACCTGCTGCAATGGCTGATGGGGCATGTGAAGAGCGTTTATGCCTATATGGATACGCTCACCCATCGTATGGAGACCGAAGATGTAGCCGGAGCCGTCCTGCGTTTTGCCAATGGCGCGATAGGCACCATTACGGCCACCACCAGCGGCTATCCAGGCACCAGTACCCGTATAGAAATTTATGGTGATAAAGGCTCCGCAATCATCGAAGGCGATAAGTTGAAGCACCTCCATCTCGCCCGTGATGACAAAGAAGAGATCGGATTTTATGGAGGGATCAAGCCTAAAGCAACAGATTCTGGTGCGCAAGAGTCCGCAAAGACTGGTGCAGCAGATCCAGCCGCCATTGGGTCCGATACGCACGCTTTGCAGATCGATGATATGATACGTGCAATACGCGACAACGGCACACCGCTCGTCGATGGCATTGCCGGGCGTCATCCCGTAGAGATCATCCTGGGCATCTACGAATCAGCACGGACAGGCAAAGAGGTTATTATATCCACGGCGGGCTTCTAAAGGGCACCCCTACACC